>DATFHE010000290.1:0-4734 GCA_035248745.1 Anaerolineales bacterium
AGCGGAGTCGAGCTGTTCCGTCAGATGCTCTATGGACGATTCAATGCCAGTTGCCATCAGGATGATGCCAAACAGCATGGGAATGAACGCATAGAAATAGGCACCCAGCGCCTGGCGAAGACGGGCGCTGGTGGTTCGCGCGTGCATCGTATCGCGCGCCCGTTCCTCGTCACGCGCGAAATAGATCCACCATAACGCAGCAGTCAGGATTAAACCCATGACCGCTGCCAGGATAAATTGCAGACTCAATTCCAGGATGCCTGCCCCGATCGCGATGATCGATTCCCCGAGAGCGACGAGAAGCAAAAGCCCGTGCCGCTCCACGAAATGATTAACCTGGATGTCGAACCTTATCCCTGCACTTAGAACGGATGTGACAACGTGACAGAGAATGGCAAGAATCCAGAGCAAGTATTGCGTAAAACCGTCCATTAACCCGGCAGCAATGACGAATGCCACGGAGGCAAAGTTCAGCGGTACAAAGCGTCCTGCCTTCCATCCAACCGCTTGCATGTACATAAAGCCGTGAACCATGATCACGATCAAATATCCTATGCCAAATATGACACCTGTGTCATCAAAGTCATGGGGAATCGCCAGCGCACAGATCAGGAAAGCCGCCATCCCGGCAATCAGTAGAAGCTGGCGCACAGGGGTCACTGGCGAGACACTATTGGTCAGCCAGACGTATCCTCCGTACATCCAGAACAGGATAATGAACGTCAGGAAGGATTGGAAAAGGCTTTCCCAGGATAAAGACTCATGCAGCCGCGCGCTTAACTGGGTCAGCGTAAAAACAAAGACCAGATCAAAAAACAGCTCCAGGGCTGTTACACGGGATTCTTGAATCTCTAACGTTTGTTTTTCATGTGCTCGCGCTTTTTTCGCCATGCACCAAGTTTAATCTATTTGCCCCGGAATGCTCACCAGAAAAGTTTGGCTCTTATGATTCCTTCCGCTTTAGCTATATCAGCGATGGATCGGAGCCCAGCCATCGAACTACTATTACCTCTTGTCTGCAAACCATTGCAAACACTCTGCAAAGAGTCGGGGATACGCAGGATGTGCCAATTCCAGCTGTATTGCCTCCTCATAGGAAAACCATTGGATAACAGAATGTTCTTCTATTTGACGGTTGATTGGGGTTCCCGCCCAGTCCGTAACAAGATAGAAGCGGGCAACCAGATCGTGAGAAAGCATGCCATCACGTTCCGAAATCGTTTCACTGATGGTCTCCAGTTCTATCCATCGGGTGGGTGTGATATCCAGCTCTTCCTGAAGCTCACGGATCAATGCCTGCTCCGGTTGCTCATCCGGCTCGATATGCCCGCCAAACACATCCCAGACATCCGGGTAAAATGCGCGGGTCGGAGAGCGCTGCCCAAGCAGGATTTTATCTTCGCGAATAAGGATTGCCGCCGCAACGTGATGAACCATATCCATCTCTCCTGACCTAAAGAAAACGCTAATCGACTGGCTGTGAGCCGGAGTATATCAGGTTCGCAGAGCCTCGTTTCCGCCGAAAAAGCGCTGTGCGCAAAAATAACAACGAAGGAAGTTATGGTAGACTATTAATATGGCAACACGAACAGAACATGACTCATTAGGTGACGTTCATGTCCCCGCCGAAGCGCTCTACGGCGCGCAAACCCAACGTGCAGTGCAAAACTTTCAGATTTCAGGATTAAAACCGCGACCCGCTTTTATTTGGTCCATGGCGACCATCAAGCGCGCCGCGGCCGAGGTCAACCGGGACCTGGGCTTGCTCGACCCTGAGCGCGCGGAGGCGATCATGGAGGCGGCACAGGAAGTGATGGATGGGAAATGGAACGACCAGTTTGTCGTCGATCCGATCCAGGCAGGTGCAGGGACCAGCCACAATATGAACACCAACGAAGTCATTGCGAACCGTGCCACGCAGATTCTCGGCGGGAGCGCGGGCGAGTATCGTGTCCATCCGAATGATCATGTCAACATGGCGCAATCTACGAACGACACGATTCCCACGGCTATCCGTCTCGGTGTGTTGTGGCGGCTGGATGAGTTGTTGGCTACACTGCAAACTCTTGTCGAGGCGTTGCATGATAAAGCCACAGAGTTCGATGACATCGTCAAGTCGGGACGCACACATTTACAGGACGCAGTTCCTGTGAGGCTGGGGCAGGAGTTCGGTGCGTATGCAAGAGCGGTGGAACGAGACGCGGAGCGAATCAGACAGGCGGCAGAGGGGCTGCGACGCCTGGGTATCGGCGGGACCGCTGTCGGCTCCGGGTTGAACGCGCATCCGGAATACCACGCGCGCATAGTGAAGAAACTCTCTGAGCTGACCGGTCTCACATTGTATGAGTCGGACAACCTCTTTGAGTCGATGCAATCCATGGCAGACGCGGCTCACTTTTCGGCGTCGCTCCGTACACTGGCACTCACACTCATCCGCATTGCGAACGACATCCGCTTGCTGGCATCCGGACCCTCTACCGGGTTAGATGAGATCCGCCTGCCGGCTGTCCAACCGGGGTCGAGCATCATGCCGGGTAAGGTCAACCCCGTGCTGGCAGAAATGCTCGATATGGCAATGTTCTATGTCGTCGGTCTGGATACAACGGTTGTGATGGCCGCGCAAGCCGGGCAGCTTGAGCTTAACGTGATGATGCCGATCATTGCCCACAGTCTTTTCGAACAGATGCAGGTCATTATCGGCTCTGTGCATGCGTTCACCGAATATGCGGTTGTCGGTCTGACAGCCAACCGCGAGAAGGCCGAGGGCTGGCTTGCCAGGAACGCGATCGTGGTCACAGCGCTCAACCCGGTAATTGGATATTCGCAGGGTGCCGCGTTAGTCAAGGAAGCATTGAAGAAGGATATGGCAATTCGCGATCTCGCCATCGAGAAAGCCAGAGCAGGGATCCTCAAGCATCGCGACAACGACCATCCCGTCAGCGCGGAAGAGATCGAGCATGCGCTGAACGATATGCGCCGTCTTACGGAGAGCGGGATTGCTTGACGTATAAGATTTGTGGTAAAACGTGGGGTGAAATCCGCTGGAAAACAGACATCAACGTTTCATCGTTAAACAAATAAATTGCGCCTCGCCGCGCAAGAGGAATGCTTGAAATGCCTTTAGAAAACGAGTTTCACGGACCCAATCTGGGGTATATCCTTGAGCTTTATGAACAATACCGGAAGGATCCGAGTAGTGTTGATGAGACCACGCGCACGCTTTTCGAGCAGTGGTCGCCCACAGAGGCATCATCTGTGCAAGTGTCCGGCCAAAACCTGCTCTCGTTAACGGGAGCCGCCAACCTTGCCCAGGCGATCCGTGTGTACGGGTATTTGTCCGCGAATCTCGACCCTCTGGACAGTGCACCCGACTCAACGAGTACTCCCTTATTAACTGCTGCATTTCATCAGATCAAGGAAGAGGATCTGGCAAGTCTTCCTGTAGATGTTGTAAAACTTCCCGAACCGGTAGGGCAAACTGCCCGGAACGCACAGGAAGCCATTGATGTCCTTCGTTCCATTTATTGCGGCACGATTGGCTACGATTATGGTCATGTCCATAGCCCCGAGGAACGGCAGTGGCTGTTTCAAGCTGCGGAGAGTGGGCGCTTCCGCCCACCTGCCATGCGTGTGGATGGACACAAATTACTGGACCGGCTAACAGAGGTGGAAGCCTTCGAAGTCTTTTTGCACCGTCTCTACCCGGGGAAGACACGCTTCTCCATCGAAGGGTTGGACATGATGATCCCCATGCTCGATGAGATGATTGCAAATGCCGCGCAGGAGAACGTTTGTATTGCGCTCATTGGCATGGCACACCGCGGTCGTCTTAACGTGCTGACACACATCCTCCAGAAGCCATACAGCCAGATCCTGGCAGAATTTGCTGACCCCCAGGGTCGCGCTACAACCTGGGATGAGCTGGGCTGGACAGGCGATGTGAAGTATCACATGGGGGCGTATCGCTCTACCCGCCGCGATCAAAAAGTGGACATGTTTGTCCACATCCCGCCGAATCCCAGCCATCTGGAGATGGTCGATCCTGTGGTCACCGGGATGGCGCGCGCCTCGAACACCAAAGTGGACGCGTCCGGTGCGCCGCTCTATTTTGATCATGCATCCCTGCCGATCACGATCCACGGGGACGCCTCGTTTGCCGGGCAGGGCATCGTGGCAGAAACGTTCAACTTCTCGCGCGTGCCCGGGTATGGGGTGAGCGGCACAGTCCATATCATTGCGAACAACCAGTTGGGCTTTACTGCAAATGAACGCGAATCGCGCAGCAGTCTGCACGCCAGCGACATGGCAGAAGGATTCGAGATTCCCATCATCCATGTCAATGCAGATGATCCGATTGCATGCATCGAGGCGGCGCGGACGGCGTTTGCCTACCGCCATAAGTTTCATAAAGACTTCATGATCAATCTGATCGGGTACCGACGCTATGGTCATAACGAAGGGGACGAACCACGCTTTACCCAGCCTGTGATGTACCATAAGATCGATGAACATCCTCGCATCCGGCAGATCTGGGCGAACCGCCTGGAGCAGGAAGGGATTTTGCAGCCGGGAGAGGCGGAGACTCGGCTGCAAGAGAATTTGAACGCGCTGCAGGAAGCGAACGATCAATTAGATGTCAAGGCGGCATTGGTAGAACCCCTTCCCAAGCCGCCACCACGCGGCGCCGCTCAAAAAGTCAAAACAGCTGTGACCCTTGAGCAGTTGAAGGAATTA
>DATFHE010000291.1:0-4017 GCA_035248745.1 Anaerolineales bacterium
GTCCATTCTGATTCTGCTTGCCACTGCATTTGCAAGGGCATCGTAAATTCGAACATGAACTACCATTTAAGAACTCAATGAGTGAACAAAATCTTAACCGTATTATTCTAGCCATCGCATGCATCATAAATGCACTGGTTGCTGTCAACGCCGCTCTTCATGATCCTTTTATCGGATACGATGCCGATAATCATTTAGATTATGTGAGCGTTCTGGCTGATCGTCTACCCGCCAAGTCGGATTCTCTGGAATATTATTCTCCTCCGCTACCCTATTTTTTGCCGTCTCTGGTCTTTCAGCTCTGCGAATCGAACACAATCACATGTAAATATGTTGCAGGCAAATTTGCACAGGGAATAAATCTGCTGCTTTCCATTGTTATTACCGTTTTTCTTATCAAAATAGCGGATTTGATAAGACCGAAAGACCAGCACTTCAAGATCGCCACCCTCCTGATGTTTGGCCTATTGACTGTGCATTACAAAACTTTTTCACAAGTTCGAGGCGAGCCTTATGTCGCTTTTTTCGAAATAGTAGCGGTTTACCTTGTCTTAAAGCTGGCGCAAACACCAGAAGCTGTGTCCCTAAAGGATGGAATTCTTCCTGGTCTTTGTCTCGGTGGGCTCTGTTTGAGCCGCCAATTTGGATTTCTCCTGTTTCCAGCAATTGGTTGTCTTGCTGTATTAATAGTTATACGGAAGAAAACCCCTGCGCTGAAATACGGTGGAGTGATTCTGTTTTCATTTTTTGTTGCGTTCATAACCTGCAGTTGGTTTTATTTTCATCTCAATCGTACCTATGGGAGTTTTACTTCTTATGCGATCCGGCCCAGGACGTTTTCGTTTTCCAACCAGCCCCTGAGCTTCTACCGTAACACCGGTATTGGAAATTTCTCATTGTTTCGTTCCCCAACTCGAAAGACCTTCAATAACGAGTTGATTCCCATCTTTTATTCAGAGACCTGGGGAGATTATTGGGGTTATTTTGTTTTCCGCCGCGAAGGGATCTTAGAGTACAAATCGAATCAAGCTGCAATAAATCCCTATTTAGGACGTGTAAACCTGGCATCGCTCATTCCCAGTCTTATTTTTGCCGGCGGAATGATTTTTGGCATGGGATCTTTGCAGCGGTCTCTCAGCTCTACGACCTCAAGTTTTGAATCTCGAGCATTCTCATTTTTTGTTTTGATCGTATTGATTTCTTTGGCTGGCTATCTTTGGTATTTACTTACATATACAATGATACCTAAGGGGGCAACGATCAAGGCCACGTACATGATACAGATCTTTATGGTCCTCCCCTTTTTGGCAGCCAGTTTCCTGGAGAAGCTACGAGCAATCAACCCGCGGCTTTATTCTCTATCCCTTGCTTTGATTCTGGCTGTCTTTCTTCATAACCTACCGGCCCTGATTACACAGTACTGGCGGTTGCAACCGTACTAACGCAAGAGGAATCAATCCATTCATAGCCGTATTAATTCTGAAGCTGGCACGCCTGTCAGATCATAGGCCATGGCGCCTGTAATCCTCACCGGGACGATCTCACCAATGGGCACCTCCCCTTCGATGAAGACCATGCCGTCAATTTCGGGTGCGTCACGGTACGAACGACCGATGGCAATCCCTTTGTCGCGCCCTTCCACCAGGACATCGAGAGTCTTGCCAACATAGGACTGATTGACCTGAAGTGAGATACCTTGCTGCAATTCCATTAACCGCTCGTAGCGCGCCTGCTTGACGTCAGCAGGAATTGGGTCACCCAACGGCTCGCTGGTCGTTCCCGGTTCGAACGAGAATTGGAACGTCCCGACGCGGTCAAAGCGGGTCTCCTGCACAAAATCCACAAGCGCCTGATACTCCTCTTCTGTTTCGCCTGGATAGCCAACAATGAACGTGGTGCGGATCGAGAGGTCGGGAATCGCGGTGCGCATCTTGCCTAGCGTGCGGTGCACCCAGTCAATGTTGGATGGGCGGCGCATACGGTATAGCGTTTTGGGATGCGCGTGCTGCAACGGCATGTCGAGGTAAGGCAGTACCTGCTTCCGCGTCGCCATCACTTCGATCAGGCGATCGGTGACATACCCCGGATACGCATACATCACACGAATCCAATCTATATCCGGCACCGAGTCTGTGAGCTGCTCCAGCAACACGGCAAGCCCATCTTTGATTCCGAGGTCGTGCCCGTAGTCGGTGGTATCCTGAGCGATGAGAATCAACTCGCGCACACCCGCGTCGCGCAGCTGGCGCGCTTCGTGGATGATTGCCTCCGTGGGACGCGAGACAGCCGTCCCTTTGATCAGAGGGATCGCACAAAAGGCGCACGGGCGGCGGCATCCATCTGCAATCTTGATATACGCGCTGGCACCGGCGACGGAGACACGCAGCGCTTCCTGCTCGTCCTTGCCCACTGTCTTTGCCTCATCGGGCAAATGATAGAGCGGCTCCGGGTGCGGACCCTTACGTAATTCGCGCACGACTTGCACGATATCCATCCAGCGTCGCGTGCCCAGTACACCGTCAATGCCGGGGACTTTGACAGCGACCTCGGAACCATAACGCTGCGTAAGACAACCCGCCGCAATCAGGATCTGGTTCCTGCGTTTGCCATCTGCAAGCTCGCGCAGCACGTTGATCGACTCCTCCTTTGCGGGTCCGATAAATCCGCATGTATTCACAATCAACACATTGGCGCGTGAAGGGTCTTCCACGGCACGATATCCGTCGCGGATAAGCAGTTGTGCCATCGAATCGGAGTCAACCGTATTTTTGGCACAACCCAGTGAAACCAGATGAAACGTATTTTTAGACACGAATAATTTTCCTTACTTTCTAAAGCCCTAAAGATTTTTCAGGGATAACAATGCCTTTTTGGTGCTTAAGAGATTATGGCACAGCCGTCGCCGAGGGAGCAATGGTAGAAGTAGATTGTGATGTAGCGGTTGCCGGAGCCGTCTTTGTGGGCGTAGGGGTTACTGTTGGCGTCAGCGTTGGCAGTCCCGTGGGCGTAACGATCTCGGCAGCCAGATAAATGTTATTCACCACCTGACCAAACGTTCCCATGAGTCCCAAGTCTCGTCCATTATAAACAATACGGATGGCTGCGCCGCTCCCAACCAGGACTTCGATCTGATTTTCTGCCTCAAACGGATACGCGTTCCCGGGCACTACTCGACCATCGAACGCCACCTCGCCATCCACAAGGACGCGCATGTAAGAGCGCTCCACAGCGACCAGGTTGAGCTGGACATCCGCATTGGCGTTCTGTGTGGGAATCTCAACTGTTACAGTCGCTTCGCCCGGGAACGCTTCGACGGCTGGTAAGAAGGTCGCTGTCGCCGTGAAGACAGACGGGTTCGGATAAGACAGGAGCACATCCGAAATAGAAGGCGAAGTCGGTTCCACTTCCTGCTGGCCCTGAAGGGTCATCACGCGGCTGACTCCCCAGATCGCAAACCCAACGAGCAAAATTGCCATGCCGATACCAAAGATCATATCCCCTGCAATGAAACTCCGCACCGGAGGGATATTCGCAAGGATAGGCTGGCCGGGCTTACGCACCGGCTTGTGCGGATTCCGCTCTCGATGGCGGGCCTGGAGCGCATCGGCAAAGCGCAGGAGCAACGCATCCACATCGAGGTCGAGAAAGGTGGCATAGTTGGATAGCATCCCGCGCGTTTGCACGGTGGACGGCAATTCATCGAGTGCGCCGCGTTCAAGCGCCTCAACATAATGCGCCTTAACATGTGTGTTTCGTTCGACCTCATCAAAGTGCAGGCTTAACAATTCGCGGCGTTGACGGAGTTCCTTGCCAATCTCAATGAGAATCTGCTTGTAGGTCTCAGGAGCGCCATTCTGTTCTTCTGCCTCAGCAGAGACCTCCGTTGTAGCCATAAGGGATGCACGTTCAACAAGCGATGAATCGTTCGGGGTTAGAGTTCGGCGTCTCCCGCGAGCCGACAAAATAGAGCCCACCCTATTCAACCAGCTCTGCCAGAGACTATCGCTGACATCAACA
>DATFHE010000292.1:0-4994 GCA_035248745.1 Anaerolineales bacterium
CTATCCGCAAGCTGGCGTCAAATGCCGGGCAGGATGGCTCGGTGATCATCGACACTGTCCGCCGCACAGCCGTGGAAAAGAAGAACAAGAATATTGGCTACAACGTGCTGACAGGCCAGTATACGGACATGATTCAAGCCGGTGTCATCGACCCGGTCAAAGTGGTGCGCGGCGCGCTCGAAAACGCCTCGTCTATCGCTTCGATGATCCTGACCACAGACGTCCTGATCACGGACATGCCGGAGAAGGAAAAAGCCCCTGCGATGCCTCCCGGCGGCATGGGCGGAATGGATTACTAAGTCAAATGAAAATCTTGCGAAGGTTCAGACCTTCGCAAGATTTTTTTATGGGCGGGTAGTGCCAGGGGAGACCCGCCCCGAACTTTTTAATTTATAATCGATGCGATGTTTTCCGCAGGACTGCTTCGCTTGTTTCACCACAGACTCATTAAAATATTTGTAACTTCCTTCCTCGCACTCGGACTCTCCGCGTGCGCTTCGTTTTTCCCCCCGGAGCCGACGGTGACTCCGACAACAACGTTCACTCCCGAGCCTCCCACCGCCACCCCTGAGCCTATGGCATTGACTGTGAACGGAGAAGGGATCACAGTCGTGGAGTTCAACGCCGAGGTCCAGCGTTATCTGAAAGCCCAGCAAAATTTGGGAAAGACGGTTTCGCCTGAAGAAGCCGCCGAAACCGTCCGGGAAGACCTGACCGCCCAATTGCTCCTGGCGCAGGGCGCACGAAGCGAGGGATTCGCGCTTGACGGGGCAGGCTTGCAAGCGCGCATCGAGTCTCTGGCTGCGCAGATGGGGGGACCAGAGGCGCTGTCTCAATGGCAGTCGGAGCATGGGTATAGCGAGCAGTCTTTTCGGTCCGCGCTGAAACGAGCCGCCGAATCCGCCTGGATGCGTGACAAAATCCTTGCGGATGTCCCCAGTACCGCAGAGCAGGTACACGTGCAGCAAATTCTGCTCTATAATCAAGACACGGCTCAGCGCTTTCTCACGCAGTTGGACGGTGGAGCTGATTTTGATGAGCTGGCATCTGAGGCCGACCCGATCACACGCGGCGACCTGGGATGGGTGCCGCGAGGCTATCTTCTTGAACCGAAGATCGAAGAAGCTGCGTTCAACCTGACTGCAGGTGAGCACAGTGACGTGATCGCAACGGATGTGGGATTTCATATTCTGAGAATCCTGGAACGTGATCCCGAGCGTCCGCTTTCGCCGGATGCCTACCTTGCCCTGCAGGAACTGGCATTGAAGACCTGGGTCAATGCGCAGCGCCAACAGGCAGAGATTGTCTTTATTGCCGAGTAATCAATGGAAAGCGGTACGCAGTCCTCATAACAGCCTGAATGGAGTGACACGGATGAACGACGATTTTGACTTCGATGGAACACAATCCAGACGCACATCAGCCCCCATGCAGATATGGGATTTGCTGTCGATCCTGGTTTTACTTCTGACGGTTTGCCTGGTGGGATATTTCGCATTGATCTTTATTAATCCGGCTTCTTCCCTGAATCTCCTGCCGCCGGGGCAGGGACCGTTTTCAAATGCCCTCCCCACCTTCACTGTGACACCCATTCAATTGCAATCCACCTGGACTCCCAGCCCTACTCTGGAGTTGACTCCGACCGATACGCCGCGTCCCACCATTACCCCGTTGCCTACGAATACCTCGTTCTCGCTTGTGCCACCCACCAAGACGCCTCAACCCAGCCGCACGCCAAGGGCGCCGTTTGGTGGGTCATTTACACAGGTGGAGAGTACGATCATCCACCCCGAGCTCGCCTGCAACTGGGCAGGCATCGGTGGTACGGTGGTGGATGCCAATAACAGCCCTGTCATTGGGACTGTAGTGGTGCTGCGCGGTACACTAAGTGGGAGCACGATCGAGCAGCAAACGGTGAGCGGCATCAACAAGGAATATGGTCCCTCAGGCTTCGAATTTGTGATTGGAACGGCGCCGGTTGCCTCCAGCGACACGTTGTATGTGCAATTGGTGGACCAGCAAAATATCCCGCTTTCCGACCCGGTGACTATCGATACCTCCACGGACTGCAGTAAAAACCTGGTGATGGTGCGGTTTAAGAGGAATAGGTAAGGCGGGTTGACAACCCGCCCTACGCAAAATTTTGGCGACCCATTGGGTCGCCACTTTTTGTTATACCGCTACATTCCAGTGCTCGTATTTTTTATTTTTCCCCCGTAACACATCCTCATACATCAGGCGTAATTTGCTGGTGACTGGTCCCATCACCCCCGCGCCGACGGGGTGGTGATCCACCCTGGTCACGGCGACAATTTGCGCCGCGGTGCCGGTCATAAACATCTCTTCACAAATGTAGACCTCCGTGCGGTCGATGGAGCGCTCCATCACGGTGAGCCCCAATTCGTTCCGTGCTAATTCGATAACTGATTTACGAGTGATGCCCTCGAGGATGTTATCCGTCACAGGCGGCGTAACCAGAATCCCGTCGCGCAGCATGAAGATGTTCATTGCTGAGCCTTCGGAGAGGTGACCGTGGTTATCCAGCACCAGGGCTTCGTCGAAGCCGGAGCGGTTGGCGTCTGTTTTGATCAGAGCGGAGTTGGCATATGCACCCGCCACCTTGCCGCGGGCAGGGATGACGTTATCATCCACCCGCCGCCAGGAGGAAACTGTCACGTGCGCATTGGTATCGTTTTTGACGTATGGCTCGTATGCTACGACGAACATGCAAAACTCATCTTTCAAGTCGTGCAATTTTACGCCGATGCCCAGGTCGGCTTTGTAAAAGGTGGGGCGCAGGTAGAGGTCCTGTTTCCAGTTGTCGGTCCGCAGGAGGTCGAGCGTAAGCTGGATCAGGCTTTCTTCATCGTACTGCGTCTGCATCGACATCATCCGCGCTGAATTCAGCAGGCGACGAAAATGGTCGTAGGGACGAAAAACGAAGAGACAATGTTTCTCTTCGTTCCAGTAGGCTCTCATGCCGCCGAAGACAGCAGTGCCATATAAAAATCCATGGGTTGCGATGCTAATGTTTGCGTCCGAAAGCGGAACGATTTTCCCCTCAAAAAACGCGTGCTTCGAGAGATCCACTCAAACACCTCCAAAAAGGATATCGGACCAACTCTTACAGCGGAATTATACCTGATTCAGTTTGGTTCACCTTTTACGAAAGGCAATGTAGCTAAAAAATCTTGACAAGTAGATAAATCTTGTTAGAATCTAATTCGATAAACATCGAATTAGATAGAAGAGAGTGAAAATGAATGAGCACCCAGAAATAATAGCATTTGTCAAAGCCATGGCGTCGGCAGAGAGGTTACGTATTGTTGGCGTACTTGCCCGTGGACAGGCGACACAGTCAGAAATCGCTGAACAGCTCCACCTGCCTGTACGAGATATATTTGACAATCTTTCGTACCTGCTAAAGATAGGTATCGTCCACGAGATGGACGGAGTCTATGACCTGGATGAGAAAGCAATCGAGTCTTTTGCACGCGGGCAGTTTGAGGGCAAACGTCCTGCCTTTGAAGCGAAAGAAGAACCTGAAGACGTTCGCAGGGTCTTAAGGAATTTCCTCAATGCAGACGGCTCCCTCAAGCAGATTCCCCCACAGGGCAACAAGCTGCTCATCGTCCTGAACTTCATCGTGGACGCCTTCGCCTACGATACAAACTACACCGAGAAGGAAGTCAATACGATCCTGCGGCGGTTTCATGTCGATACGGCAGCGTTGCGGCGTTATCTTGTCGATAACGGTCTGATGGATCGCGAGAGCGATGGCACGCGCTATTGGCGAATCAAAGTTAATTAAACACGAAGGACACCAAGGAGCACGAAGGTTTCTTTGGTTTCCCATCGATATGTCAGCTTGCATTGAGAAAAGAGAAGTTAAATGAACGAGAAGAATATCCAAAGAAGGAAAGAAATCAACCGCGAATATCAAGAGCGGGTGAAACCGTCCGGCGTGTTCCAGGTCAAAAATCTGGTGAGCGGCAAAATATTGCTGGGAAGCAGTTTGAACCTGGAAGGACCATTGAATAAGCACAGGTTTATGTTAAGAATCAATAGCCATCCCAACAAGGAACTACAGAAGGACTGGAATGATCTGGGTGAAGAGCAGTTCCGCTTTGAGATTTTGGAAACAATTCAGATACAGGATAACCCTAACTTCAATCTCAAGGACGAATTGACTCTCCTGGAAGAGATCTGGCTGGAGAAGCTCCAACCGTTTGGCGAGCGCGTTTACAACATTGATACGAGAATTCGCGAAGCGTAATACAGAGGAGTCGTGCCATGAGCGATGAACTTGTCACCTTTTTCAAGGCGCTGGCAGATAAGAACCGGCTGAAGATCGTCGGTCTGCTGGCGGAAAAACCGTACAGCGTGGAGGAACTCGCGACCCTGCTGGAGTTGAAGCCTCCCACGATTTCTCATCATCTTGCCAAACTGGTGGATGTTGGTCTGGTGAAATCGCATACAGAGAGTTATTACAGCGTCTACCAGCTCGATCAGGAGATGCTGAACGAGAAGACCCGCAGCATGTTCTCGCAGCAGGGGCTTTCTTCCGTGGTTTCTGGCGTGGATGCTGATGCCTATGACAAGAAAGTGATCAGGGATTATGCGCTGCACGACGGGAGCCTGAAAACTCTTCCCGCGCAACAGAAGAAACTCGAAGCGATTTTGCGTTATGTGGTCAAGGCGTTCGATGTGGGGAAGCGCTATAGTGAAAAGCAGGTCAATGAGATCCTGTTACGCTATCACGCAGACACGGCAACTTTACGCCGAGAACTTGTGGGGTTCGGTTTGATGAAGCGTGAAGGTGGGGGAGGAGAGTATTGGAGAACGTAGTATGTCATTGCGAGGGCGGTGTTCGTCCGCCCGAAGCAATCTCCCGTTTCGAGGAGATTGCTTCCTTACAGGATGCTTCGCAATCGTCACTCACTATCGTTCGCTCCTCGCAATGACATCAAACGATAATTATGAAATTCGCAACC
>DATFHE010000293.1:0-15367 GCA_035248745.1 Anaerolineales bacterium
TTCGGGTCGATTGTGGGGATGGGCGTTTCGGTGGGCGGGGGGACAGTGGGCGTAGCAGTCGAGGGATCAAACGTAGGCGAAGGCTGGAACGTTGCCGTGGGACTCAACGGAAGCGGCTGGAAGGGAGTCGGCGTGGGTGAAGCGTTCGGCGCGGCAGTCACAAGGGTAAATGGCAATGCCGCCTGGGCGCTGCTGGACGGAGTAAAGGCGCCGCATCCGGTGAGAAGATACCCCGCGAGCAGCAGGAGATGGAAGCATCTCTTCATATGCTATGAGATGAGCACAAGTAGGTTTGGCTTTGAGTTGGATGTGGGCAAAGGTGTAGGCGTAGGCGGAACGGGTGATGATTCTGTAAGAGGGTCAAGGTCGGTGCTTAGGGATAAGAAGTGGGAGGCGTATCGGTGGGAGGGATAATCGTAATTCCGGGGATGGGTGTACGCGTAGGAACGTTTGGCACCCACAGACGCTGTCCGGCATAGATTGTAGTGGAGCTTCCCATGCAGTTGCCGCGCTGCAGCCGCGGGTAGGTTGTATTGTAGGAAAGGGCGATGCTAAAAAGTGTATCTCCGCGCTTCACGATATAGCTTCGCACCCAGCCGAAGGGAGGTCCGCACGGAATGACCGTTACGGTCGGCACGGGAGGGACGTACAATGCCAGCCCGGCAGGCAGTTCCGCGGCGGTGAGGCAATTCGCGGCGTTCAAGTTGTCGGCAGTCGTTTTGTATCGTTCTGCGATCTCATACACGGTATCCCCGGAACGGGTAGTGACAATAATCCAACCGGAAGGCGGCGTGCAGGATGTGGGAGACCCAGGTGCAAGCGATGGCGTCATAGTAGGCAGCTGCGTTTCTGTTGCTATGCCGGTGGCTGTTTCAAGGGTCCCTGTCGGTGTAGGGAAGCTTTCCGGGAACGTCGGCGGGATTTGCGTTTGCGTGGCAAGAGGGGGCAGTGTTTCTGCCAGGGATAAGAAGACTCCCCCGATCACCAGAATCATGGAAAAGATTGCAACAATCACTCCGACGCCCAACTGGCGCACCGTCTGCATGATTAGTTCTCCGTGCCCTTGTGGTTGGAATTCTTCGCCATGGGCAGCAGCACACTGAACGTCGATCCGATGCCTGGCTGGCTGTCAACCCAGATACGCCCCTTCTGTGCCTCGGTGAGGGTCTTGGCAATCGAGAGTCCAACGCCCGTGTCACCCACGCCCTGGATCAGCACGTTGTCTGCGCGGTACAGGCGGGTGAACACGCGCTCCAGATCCTCTGTGGGTATGCCGCCACCGGTGTCAGTCACCTGGATGAGGACATATTCCTTGCTGTCCTCCGCCTTGGTCTGGACTTTGAGATGCACGGTCCCTTCCAATGGAGATGCTGCGCCTGCGTTTTGGAGCAGGTGAATCAGGATCTGCTGGAGAGCTTCGCGGTCGGCGTAGATGGGTGCCACGCTCTTGGGCAGGTCTAGGTGCAGGGAAATATTTTTCTCGCGTATCTGACTGCTCGTGTAAGACATGGCGTTGTCGATGATGAGATCAAGATTGACGGGTTCTGGCTTGAGATCGTTCAATCCCGTTTCGAGAGTCGTCACCTGGATCAGATCGTCGATCAAACTCCCGATACGTTCGGTGGAAGCTTTGATGCGTTCCACAAATTTGCGCTGCAACGTGCCGAGGATTCCCACCGACTCGCCTAGGAGCAGATCGGTATATCCCACGATCGACGACATCGGCTGGCGAAGTTCCTGCGAGATGGATGCGACCACTTCCGCCTGCTCCATCGAGTGCACCGCAGATGTACCTTTCTCCGCTTCGACGATACGCATGTTCGCCTCGGCAAGCTGGTTCTGCAGGCGGGCAACTTCTTCCAACGTGAGCCGCAGTTCATTTTCGATCTGTGCAGAGGATGCGTAGCCCGTCGCTCTCTTGTCTCCCTTTGCACTGGCAGTCGCGCGTAGTTCTTCATTCTCCCGCTTGAGCTTCTCAAGTGCCTGTTGAGTCTCTTCCTGCATATTCCGCAGTGCCGCGAGATTTTCCGCCTGGGTTAGACCCTCCTGTGACTCAGCTTTAATAGCTTCGATTTGTTTTAGGAGCTCATTGTTGCGCCGCTCAAGATCCCCGACTCGGGCATGGGCAACGTCGAGCGCCTGCTTCGTCTGTTCGCCCCGAATCTCGAGCGAACTCATCTTTTGTCCGCGCTGGATGATGGGCACCAATGAAACGGCGATATTGGTCAGGAACGCCTGGTCCTCCGCGCTCCACAGACGGTTGGAATAAGGAGATAAAAGCAGTACGCCGCCGAGTGGTTCCTTGTCTGCTGTGATGATCGGCACACTCAGAAGGTGACCTGGGGTGGTCAGCCCGAGCATGTCACTCAAGCCCTTGATGTCGGCAGAGGTGCTGCTCGAAGGCAGCCGCAGCGGACGCCCGCGCTGTAAGGCATTCGTGAGCATGGGAATCACGGTCTTGTTCAGGCTGCCGCCTTCGAGATTTTCCTCGCGGATCAGGTCGTACCCGCTGGCGATCTGCATCTGGTTGTTGTTATCGGTGAGATAGATCAGGAAACACAGGTCGGCGAGCATCGTCTGGGCAATGGCGCGCGTAATCGCCTGGCTCAGCTTATCACTGCTGGATTCGCCCGCCAGCGCCAGAAGGGCATGAAAGGTTTTCGGATCCGTGCTGTATTTGCGCCGCTCGCCCACCGGAGCATCCTGCTGCCGGACGGAAGTGAGTGCGCTCGATGGAGTAGGGAAACGCTGGGGCAGTGTCAGTAAAATCGGGTACGCTGCCATGTGTGCCAGCCGCACCGCGCCAGGAAAATCCCCTTCGCCGCGCCCGACCACTATATAAAGGAGGTGACCTACAAAGCTAAGCAGGAAGACGGAAATGCCATACCCCCATCCGTTGGGCCGGCGCACCGCCAGAAGGAACAAGCCCAGCAACGAGAAGCCAATACTTGCAAGCTGCCAGTACGTGTCGGAGGTAGTCAGGTTATAGGAAGAGAGGAGTGGCTGGCTGGTGGAGTACGCCGCAAGACTGAGTCCCAATGCGGAGATGATCAGCAGGCTCAACAGCCAGGTCCCTGCATCGGCAGGACGGCTGGGTTCCGGGAACGCCCACAGCCAGATCAACCAGACCAGGGAAAAGAGTGTCACTGCCCGGTCGAGCGGAGGCAGAAAGATTTTCAGATCGATGAAGCCCTGGATTCCAATCCCACTCACGAGAAAAAGCACGATCTGTGCGACCAATAACATCCCCAAACCAAAAATCGTTCGCCGCGCCTGCGGGAACTCGCTCGACCTCCAGTGCACAAACGCCGATTGCAGCGCCCCCGCGATGGAGAATACAAGGATTAGATGATAGATCAGACTTCCTGCCGGCTCAGTGAGGACAGAAAAGATCTGGCTCAGTGATGCACCCATGATGTTTGTGATTATATTCCACTTGCCGAAATCTGGCGGGGAATCACGCCTCCTCTAAGTTACATGACCAGCATGAAGCAAAGAAGTTACTCTTTTTAATGTTTCGCACGTTCGAATCGTTCCAAACATATGTCGCATTTATAATACGTCTGTGTCTCGTACCCTCGTTCGTATTTGCCTGATCCTCCTGTTGATTCTCCTTGCTATAGCTGGGTCACTCGTTTTCTCCGGTTATGAGGAATTAGAAAAAGCCAGTTCTTCAACCTCATATATCGAGTCGGCAGCGCATTACCATACAGCGGCGCAGCGAATCCCCTGGCGAGCAGATCTGTATGAGCTTTCGGGGCACGCCTACTACCATGCAAAAGACTATTTGCAGGCAGATGCCGCGTATCAAAAGGCGTTGGACCATAAGGCGATTTCCCCCGAAGGCTGGGTAGCGTGGGGGGACGTCAATTACCTCCAGGGTGACCTGCAGCGCGCGACTGAGATCTGGGAACAGGCGCTCGAACAGGAAAATGCATCAGAACATCTCTACTCACGGCTGGCAGAAATTTATCAATCGAAGGGGGAGTCATCCAAAGCGGCGGAGGCTCTGCAAAAATATGTTTCCGTTCATTCGGAGGACGCCTCGGCGCACTACCGGTTGGGACTGCTCCTCGCACTATCCGACCCGAACCGCGCCCTGACGGAACTGCTGAGTGCTTCCCAGCTCGACCCGGAACTTGACCCTGCCGCACAGACTCTCCGTACCACATTGAACCTCGCTGCGCTGGACAATTCCGCCTCAAGGCGCTCCGTTACGATCGGGCGCGGACTCGGTCTGGTGGGCGAATGGCGGCTGGCACGTATCGCCTTTGAAGAAGCCGTCCACGCGGATGAGAAAAACGCTGATGCCTGGGCCTGGCTGGGGGAGGCAAACCAGCAGATGGGCGAGGAGGGTGCCGAACAATTGGATCAGGCGATTCAGCTCAACCCGAATTCCTCCACCGCACGCGGTTTACGCGGACTGTACTACCAGCGAACCGGCAACTTCCGTGAAGCGCTAGATGAATTTCAAGCGGCTGCAAAGTTAGAACCGGAGAATGGGATGTGGTACGTTTCGATGGGGGAGACACACGCAAAATTAGGTGACCTCATCCGTGCGCTGGAAGCATACCAAAAAGCCACCTCCCTTGCACCCGAAGACCCCGGCTACTGGCGGCTACTGGCGATCTTTTGCGCGCAGAACAATGTAAACGTCAGGGATGTCGGTGTGCCGGCGGCGCAAAAAGCGGTTATTCTGGCGGGAGAGGATGCAGCGTCATTGGATGTGCTCGGTTGGCTGCTCACTCTCGACGGTCGTTATGAGGAAGCCTCACGAATACTGACACGTGCCCTTGAGCTCGATCCGCAATCTGGTTCGGCACACTTACACCTGGGAATGTTATACATGCAGACGGACGACCGCACATCCGCCTACGATCATCTCGTCCAGGCACGTGACTTGGGCAACGAAGAAGCCCCTATGATTTTGAACCAGTATTTCCCGTAAATTAACATGTCATTGCGAGGCGCCGCGTAGCGCCAACGAAGCAATCCCCCGTCGAAAGAAGATTGCTTCGCATAGGGACGCTTCACAATCGTCGGGGAAGACACCTGCCTCGCAATGACATCGCCCTTTCTGATAAAATCCCCACATGAAGATCTTTTATCTTCTTATTTCTATCTTCTTCCTCTCTGCCTGTGCTTCTGTTCCCATCCCTGCGGTGTCCACTGTCAGCCCTGGCGATGTCCTCTACCAGGAACAGTTCGAAAGCAACACTACCGGCTGGGTACGGATTGCGAACGACAGTGGCATTATGGACTACGATGGTGGCGGATACCGCATCCTGGTGCGACAGCCAAAGCTCAATATCTGGTCCACGTCTGAAAAGGATTTCGGGGACGTGCGTGTCGAAGTGGATGTGATCAAGCTCAATGGGCCCGACGAAAATCGCATGGGATTAATCTGCCGTTATCAGGCAGGGGATTATTATTTCTTTATCATTAGTAATGATGGCTATTACGTGATCGGCAAGTTTATCGGCGGGCTGACGGTGTTGCTCGGTCAGAGCGAAATGCAAGCCTCCGAGGCAATCCAGACCGGCACGATGAACCACCTGCGCGCCGATTGCATCGGAGATACGCTAACCTTCTATATTAACTTTACCGAAGTTGCCTCGGCAACAGATACGGACTTTCCTAATGGGGATGTCGGCGTCGTGGCAGGCGCCTTTGCACAACCCGGCGTGGATGTGTTGTTCGATAATTTTGTGGTGTTACAACCATAAGGAATACCGTCATTGCGAGGGCAGTATTTTTCTGCTCGAGGCAATCTCCTCATTTATCCGGAGATTGCTTCGTCGCTACAAACGCTCCTCGCAATGACAGGCTAAGATTATGAAAATCTACCTCGACACAATCGGATGCAGGCTGAACCAGAGCGAAATCGAATCGATGGCGCGCGGGTTTCGCGCGGCGGGGCATGAGGTTGTAAACTCGGCGGAGATGGCGGAGATGGCTGTCGTCAACACCTGTGCGGTGACGAATGATGCTGCGGCAGACTCGCGCGGCAAGATCCGTCAGATCGCACGGGCGGGTGTGGGCGACATTGTGGCTACGGGTTGTTGGGTGACCCTCCAGCCGGGACAGGCGCTTGAGCTGCCAAATGTTAAGAAGGTGGTGAGGAACGACCGCAAGGATCATCTCGTCGCGGATGTATTGGATCTTCCGGATGGACACGAATCGTTTGATCTGGAACCGATCGTCCGCGAACCCCTACCGGGCTTGCACCGCCGCACACGTGCCTTCATTAAAGTGCAGGACGGTTGTGATAACCATTGCACGTTCTGCGTGACAACGATTGCGCGCGGGGAAGGCCGCAGCCGCCCAGTTGCTGACATCCTTCTCGATATCCAATCCGCCCTGGCAGGTGGGACAAAAGAGATCGTGCTGACAGGAGTCCATCTTGGCTCGTGGGGTTATGATTTCTGCCTGCATCTGAAAGATTTGATCCAAGCCATCCTGCGTGAGACAGATGTCCCACGCCTGCGCCTCTCGTCGCTGGAGCCGTGGGATCTGAATACAGATTTCTTTTCTCTTTGGTGTGACAAGCGTCTTATGCCTCACCTCCACCTGCCGTTGCAAAGCGGGTCTGAGTCGACGCTGAAGCGGATGGCGCGCAAAACTACGCCTGCTTCGTTCCGTGAACTGGTTGCGGCGGCGCGCGCGGCGATTCCTGACGTCGCGATCACAACGGACATCATTGCCGGTTTTCCTGGCGAAACAGATGACGAATTTGCCGAGTCGCTTGCTTTTGTACGTGAGATGAACTTTGCCGGCGGGCACGTCTTTACTTAC
Organism: Anaerolineales bacterium; assembly: GCA_035248745.1. Classification (GTDB taxonomy): domain Bacteria; phylum Chloroflexota; class Anaerolineae; order Anaerolineales; family Villigracilaceae; genus Defluviilinea. The sequence continues at coordinate 6,796 of DATFHE010000293.1, forward strand.
TCGCCGCGTCCGGGCACCGGCGCGGCGCGGATGAAGGGACAGGTGAAAACCGAGATCCGCAAGAAGCGCAATCGCATCCTGCGAGACGCGTTGGAAGCATCAGCAAGCTCCTATCGCAAGCAGTTCCTGGGGCAAACTCTGTCTGTGTTGTGGGAGTCCGTTTCCGAGATGGGAGAGGAAGGCTGGCAAATGGAAGGGCTGACCGGGAATTACCTGCGCGTCAGTGCCTTTGCTCCCTCCCCGCGTTGGAATGAGATCGATCCAGTAAAGATCCATCAGTGTGATGCCGGCAGCATAAAAGGTGTTATTACCGGATGAGCATCACCTTAAAAATGAAGGCGGCTTGTACTTTGCACCTTTTTGAGGAGAAATCATGACGGCTCAGATCATCGACGGAAAAATGATCGCGCAAAACGTGCGGGAAGAGGTCGCAACGAAGGTGGCGGCGCGCTCTGCGGCGGGAAAGCAAAAGCCGACTCTGGCGACCGTGTTGGTCGGTGACCGTCCCGATTCAGCAGCCTATGTAGCGTCCAAGGGCAAGGCGTGCCAGGAATTGGGAATGGGCTCGATCAGCGAACATTTGCCGGCGGATGCGACGCAGGAACAGGTGGAGTCTGTGGTCAGGCGTTTGAATGCCGACCCGCAGGTGAGCGGTATTTTAGTGCAGCTACCCATGCCGTCTCACATCGATGAAGAGCGCGTGCTTTCTTTGATCAATATTGAAAAAGATGTAGACGGCTTCTCGCCGCTCAATATCGGTCGACTGGCGCAAAAGGGACGCGAACCGCTCTTTGTGCCCTGCACTCCGTTTGGCTGTATTTACCTGCTCGAAGCATCAGGCGTAAAGATCGAAGGCGCGAACGCGGTCGTGCTGGGTCGCTCGAATATCGTCGGAATGCCTGCAGCTCTTTTGCTGATCGGCAGGAATGCCACAGTGACGGTCTGTCATTCGCGCACGAAAGACCTGCCCAGCGTCGTGCGCCAGGCGGATATCCTGATCGCCGCCATCGGCAAAACCCAGATGGTACGCGGAGACTGGATCAAGCCCGGCGCGGCAATCATTGATGTGGGGATCAACGCCGTTCCGGATGCGACGAAGAAGAGCGGTCGGCGGCTGGTTGGGGATGTCCACTTCGAGGAAGCAAAAGAAGTGGCGGGCTACATCACTCCTGTTCCGGGCGGTGTCGGCCCGATGACCATCGCGATGCTGATGAAGAATACCCTGCGAGCGGCCGAGCTCCAGGACTCGTAGTCAGCAATCGCCAAAAAACAGTCCCGTCGCAAGACGAGACTGTTCGTTTGGAAGAAGAACTGTATTGTATAATCAATGTCAGGCGTCAGTTTATCGATAACTAGGAACCAAACCCATCTGTAAATTGACAGCACATTATCATCGCAGCGGCACTTTCCTGGAAAGGAGGGTCAACACGAACACATAGCAGTATCTTTTCTACCTGCTCTATCTATCAAGCTTAAATCCCTGTAAAGGAGAAGGAGAAAGTGATGAAACAGCTATCTCAATTTGTGCTGTTGGTTATTCTATTAGGTATGGTGCTGGCTGCCTGTCAGCCTGCCGCGCCGACAACCATCAAGGTTGGTTTGAACGTGGAATTGACCGGCTCCATTCCCGTGGTGGGCGAATCGAGCAAGAACGCCGCAGAGCTGGCAGTCAAGGAAATCAACGATGCCGGCGGGCTGGATGTTGGGGGAACAAAATATACGATCGAACTTATGGTTGAGGATAATGAAGACAAGGCGGAATCAGCAGTAGCCGTGGCGCAAAAACTTGCGACCGCTGGTGTGCTGGCAATGATCGGTCCGAACGCCAGCCGCAACGCCATCCCGGCTTCGGTGGTAGCGGAGAGCAGCTCCATGCCGATGATCAGCCCCTGGTCTACCAATCCCAAGACCACCAAAGTCGGCGACACAGAAGAAGCCAAGAAGTTTGTGTTCCGCGCAGCGTTCATCGATGACTTCCAGGGCGTGGTGGCTGCCAAGTTTGCGATGGATCAGTTAAAGACAATAAAGCCAGCGATCCTTTACGATGTATCATCCGAATACAACAAGGGGATCGCGGAAGTCTACAAACGGACGCTGGAGGAGAATGGCATTTCGGTTGTTTCTTTTGAAACTTATACGGAGGGGGATAAGGACTTCTCTGCCCAGTTAACAAAGATCCAGAACGCCGGTGCAGACAGCCTGTTCCTGCCCAACTATTACAGCGAGGTCCCGCTCCAGGTGCAGCAGGCACACAAAGCCGGCTTCACGGGCAATATTCTGGGCAGCGACTCGTGGGGCAATATCGAATTGGTCACGCTCTGCGGGAACGAATGTGAGGGATATTACTTTACGACCCACTATGCGGCGGATATTGCCACACCTAAGGCGCAGTCGTTTATCAAAGCCTACGAAGCCGCCTACGGCAAGACCCCGGATGATGTTGCTGCATTGACTTATGATTCCTTTGGCTTGCTCTTCCAGTCCATTCAGGCTGCTGGCACATTGGACCGCCAGGCAGTGCGTGACGCCATGACTGCCATCACATCCTATGAAGGAGTGACTGGCAATATGCAGTTCCAGGGCACGGGAGACCCGGTTAAGAGCGCAGTGATTCTACAGATAAAAGACGGGAAGTTCGTCTACTTTACGAGTGCGGCTCCGTAACCAAACATCATAGCACCAGGAGGGTGACTGCTCCACCAGCGGTCGCCCTCCTCTTTAAGAGAGAAACCTTCCATGGAATTTTACATCCAGCAGACTCTCAATGCGCTCCAGGTGGGAAGTGTGTATGCGCTCATCGCCCTTGGGTACACGATGGTCTACGGAATCCTGACGATGATCAACTTTGCTCACGGCGATATTTTTATGGTGAGCACCTATCTGGCATTCTTCTTCTCTACGATGGTCCTAGGTCTGGCGACTGGACTCAACCCTATCTTTATTTTTGTCCTTACCCTGCTGGTTGCCATGTTTGGCACAGCCGTGCTGGCGGTGGTGATCGAAAGGCTGGCGTACAAACCGTTGCGAAACGCGCCGCGGATTTCAGCCGTCATCACGGCTCTCGGGATGGGATTATTTCTCGAGAACTTTATGGTAGCTTTCAGCCCGGTCGGGCCCGCACCGCGTTTTATCCCGGCGCTAATCCCTGCGGCCAATTACAACATCGGGGGGGTGACGGTCTCTACCATCCAGATCGTGATCATCGTAGTATCGGCGCTGGTGATGATTCTGCTGGATACGATCGTGAGACGCACGATGACAGGCATGGCGATGCGGGCAATTTCCTGGGATAAATCGGTCGTTCCGCTGATGGGCATCCCCGTGGACCGTATCATTTCGATGACGTTTGCGCTGGGGGCTTCGATCGCTGCCGTAGGCGGCACTCTGTATGGGATGGCATATACCATCGATCCCTATATGGGCATCCGCATCGGGTGGTGGGCATTTATCTCCGCGGTGGTTGGGGGGATTGGCAACATTCGCGGTGCGATGATCGGTGGCTTTATTCTGGGCTTTGTGGAGATCTTCACACCGGTTTTCCTACCCTCCACATATCGCGATTTCGTTGCCTTTTCGCTTCTGCTGATTCTCCTGATCTTCCGCCCAACAGGAATTCTGGGGCGGCCGATGGTGCAGAAGGTATGAGAGCAAAGGGATTCATGAGAAGCGAATTCTGGCAGCGATGGGGTGTGCTTGTCACCCTCATCCTGATCTTCCCTCTGACGATCCTCCTGCCCAGGTTTGGAATTATCAACCCTTACATTGAGCTTGTCCTCAAATACATCGGAATAAACATTATTTTGACCGTCAGCCTGAACCTGGTGAACGGGTATATGGGAGAGTTCTCGGTGGGGCACGCCGGGTTCATGGCAATCGGAGCCTATGCTGCCTCGTTGCTCACTGTCTGGGTGTTCCCGCGCGGGCTGGGTCCGTTCCTGTTTCCAGTCGCGTTACTCGCGGGGGGGATCGCCGCCGGCATCGCGGGGTTGGGAATCGCCGTTCCTTCTTTCCGTACACGCGGCGATTATCTCGCGATTGTCACTCTGGCATTTAACATGATTATCAAGAGTGTGTTGGAAAATATCGATGCGGTTGGCGGTCCGCGCGGATTCCTGGGCATGGAGAAATTGACGAGCCTGTGGTGGGTCTATCTTGTCGTTATCCTGATGGTCTTTCTGGCGCGCAATTACGTCTTCTCAAACTTCGGTCGCGGAGTGCTGTCCATCCGCGAGGATGAAACCGCAGCCGGGTTGGTGAGTGTCAATACCCGCCAGGTAAAAGTTCTTACGTTTGTCCTTTCGGCGTTTCTGGCTGGGGTCGCCGGAGGCTTGTTTGCTCATGAGCTGCAATTCATCAATCCTGGTTCGTTTACGATTCTCAAGTCCACCGATATGCTCGTTATGGTGTACCTGGGCGGGATCGGAAGCCTGGGCGGGTCCATTGTCGGTGCCACTGTCTTTACGGTTGTGATGGAGGGGTTACGATCTGTTCTCCAGCAAGTAGGTATCTCGCAGGAATGGCGCCTGGTGGTTGTTCCACTGATGTTGATCCTGTTGATGATCTACCGTCCGTATGGCATTATGGGGCTGCGCGAGTTTCGTTTCCTTATCCCGCCCGAAGAACGACCCGAGGCGCTAGCAGGCCACCGGGCAGACGCCCGATCTTCCACCCGCGCCAGAGAGGTGTTGCCGTGACGCTGCTTCACATGGGACACGTCACTCATTATTTTGGCGGCTTGCGGGCAGTGAAGGATTTTAATATCGATATACAGCCCGGAGAGCTGATCGCAATTATTGGACCCAACGGCGCCGGAAAAACGACTGTGTTCAACCTGATTACGGGTGTGTACCACCCCTCGGAAGGAAACATTATTTTCAAGGGGCAAAATCTGGCAGGCCACCCAGCACATGAGATCACTAGTAGTGGAGTTGCCCGCACGTTTCAAAACGTAAGGCTATTCAGAGAGCTCTCCGTGCTGGATAATGTTCGGATCGCGCACTACACACGCGCAGGTTATGCCTCCTGGGAGGCGTTGTTGCGTCTGCCGCGTTTCCTCAAGCAGGAGGCACAGGTTCGTCAGGAAGCACTGAATTTGCTAAACATCTTTGAGTTGGATCATCTGGCTGAGTCCACCGCCAAGAATCTTCCTTATGGACAACAGCGCAGGCTCGAAATCGCGCGGGCTCTTGCCACACATCCGGCTCTGTTACTGCTCGACGAGCCCGCCGCAGGGATGAATCCGGCGGAGGTGGAGCAGTTAATGGAAACGATCCTGTGGATTCGCCGGGAGTTCCAGCTGACAATTCTATTGATCGAACATCAGATGCGTGTAGTGATGGGGATCGCGGAGCGTATCAAAGTGCTGGATTTTGGCGAAACGATCGCAGAAGGAACACCAAAAGAAATCCAAAACAACCCGAGAGTGATCGAGGCATATCTGGGTGAAGAGGTGGCATCCTGATGCCAAATGGCTCTTTACTTTTGATACAGAATCTGCATGTCGCTTATGGAAATATTCTCGCCCTGCAGGGAATTTCTGTGGAAGTTCATGAGGGAGAGATTGTCACCTTAATTGGAGCGAACGGTGCAGGAAAATCCACACTCCTGCGTGCCATTTCGGGGATGGTCCCCATTCGCAGCGGAACGATTGCGTTTGCTGACACAAACCTGGGCAGCCTTCCGGCACACCGTATTGTGGAGATAGGCGTGGCACATGTCCCTGAGGGACGTGGCATCTTCGCCAATTTGACAGTCCTGGAAAATTTGAAACTGGCAACCTGGAGCCGCAAAGATCGAAAGAATCTGCAGAGCGAGTATCAGCGCGTCTTTGCGATCTTCCCACGCCTTGCCGAGCGGCAGGGTCAACTTGCCGGAACGCTTTCGGGCGGCGAACAGCAGATGCTGGCTGTCGGGCGCGCGCTCATGACCCGCGGCAGGTTATTGCTGCTGGATGAGCCTTCCATGGGGTTGGCGCCGGTGCTTGTGCGCGAGATCTTCCAAACGCTGCGTGAAATCAACGCCGCAGGGACGACGATCCTGCTGGTGGAGCAAAATGCCCGTCAGGCGCTTAAGCTGGCGCACCGCGGTTATGTCCTTGAGACCGGGCGGCTTACCCTGGCAGGATCTGCTGATGAATTAATGGATAATCCGGATGTCAAAGCTGCTTATCTCGGCGGTTAATGGATGGGAATCATGGAGCAGTCGCCGGATGGCTGCAGCGGTCTCTTTTTTAACTGTTTTGTACTGTTTCTATTTCATTTGGGTAAGGGTAGTTTGATATACTTGTCGCATGTCGCCCGATAAAGTCGGCAGATACAAGATCAAATCGGAGATGGGCCGCAGCGGGATGGCGACAGTGTATCGCGCGTTTGACCCTGTTTCCAATCGCGAAGTAGCGATCAAAATGTTGCCGCGCCAGATGCTGGATAATCTGGTGACCCGGGCGCGCTTCAAGCGGGAGATAAAACTGATCGCCTCCCTCGAACATCCTGCCATTGTCCCGGTCTACGATGTGGGCGGCGAGGATAACCACCAGCCCTTCTTTGTTATGCGTTATATGTCAGGGGGGTCTCTTTCAGAGATGATCCAAAAGGGGCGTTTCTCGCTACGCGATGCAGCCCTGGTGATCGAACGTATTGCCTCTGCGCTCGACCATGCTCATTCTCGCGGGATCATCCACCGCGATATTAAACCGGATAACGTATTGTTCGACGCCAGCAACAATCCGTATATTTCCGATTTCGGTGTGGCGAAGTTCACCGAATCGCTCGTATCCACCACAAATCAGGAAGTGATTGGAACGCCCGCCTATCTCAGCCCGGAGCAGGCGTTAGGGGAGGATGTGGATCGCCGCGCCGATATCTACGGGTTGGGTGCGATGCTCTACGAGATGCTGACGGGACAGCGTCCGTTCAGCAAGGAAACGGTGATTGGGTTGGCTCTCCAGCATGTGAACGATCCTGTCCCAAACGTGCTGAAACTGCGCCCAGACCTGCCCGGCGAAGTGGATGTGGTCATCAAACGAGCCATGGCGAAGAACCGGGAGAATCGGTACGATACCGCTCTCGAGCTTGCCCACGAGTTGAACAAGGCAGCGTATGAAGGTGAGCCCACGCTGCAAAAAATTCCGGCGCTGGTAGACCGGCAAAGCGCTCCCTCTTCCGCTTCCGGCCGCGCCGGCTGGATTGTGGCAGGGCTGATCCTGCTGCTTGCCCTTGCAGGAGGCGCGTATGCATTTCGCGGGCAGTTGCCCTTTCTGTCTCCGTTTTTACCCACACCTACAACCGCTGCAACCATTACAACTATAGTTCCTGCGTCTGCAACGCCGGCACCCTCGCAGACTTCCACGCCTGAAGCGACGGCGACCCCAGCGATGACTGTGACGGCTGAAACACCAGTAGTGGAAGCTCCGGCGTTTCCTGGCGGTGCCGACAAAATTGCATTCCTTGCCGGAAATCAGCTCTATCTCATGGACCTGGACGGGAATAACCTGATTCAGGTGCGTACGGATAATTCCTCGAAATCTCAATTGCAGTGGCTGCCCGATGGACGATTGGCATACATTTCGAGAAACTGTATTTACTGGATGGACGTAGAAGCCCGCCAGCCGCAGGAGCTGATGTGTTTCGTCACCAACGAGTTATTGGAAGACTTTGAAGTATCGCCAGATGGCAAGCTGATGGCCATCAGTATCGAGCGCACCCTCAATATTCTTCCATTTGACCTCGAGGTCTTACAAAATATTGATAGCCGATTCAGCCTGCTGTCGCTTCGAGAAAACTGTTTTTACAATCAATATGCGTTTCGAGAAGTGCTCTGGTCGAAAAGTGGGACACAAATCGCGGCTCACGTAGTGGATACCGAGTTGGTTAGTTCAGATCAGGTCTTTTTACTCAGCATTGATATTCCCAGCTGCGACACAGTGGGACCGGTGCGTGTGGCAAAGATTCCGGGTACGAATCTTACCTTTGAAGGGGAAAGCACCAAGCGCATTACCAGTTACGATTGGGACGGCGATCATTTATTCCTGTTAAACGACTCGATCCGAAACGAGGGCTTTGGCAATTTGTATGTATATGACAGCCAGGCCCGAGAGGGACAAAAAATCAATCCCATTAACGGTGAGTGCTGCTATCGTGACGCACGCTGGAGCCCGGATAAGACGCATATCTTTTTTGTATTTCAGCGTTTTGGCGAAACGGTAATCGAGTTTTACTATATCCCCTATACAGAACTGGGGAATGGCAATACCTGGACTCCGCTTCCCAACCTGGATACCTTGTTTCCGACCTCGCGTGAAAAGCCCCAGCCTGCACTGCGACCCGCGCCATAGTATAAAGGTGAAAAAGAAGGCGGAAGGCAGATGGATGTCTTCCGCCTTTTGGTTTTAAGTGGATGACATCAAGTAGAATATCCGTCCATCGTATGGAGAAGACAGGGAGCTTTGATGAGTGATTATCTGGAACTTGCCAGGCAGGGCAGGAATGATTGGTGGAGGTATCTTATTTCCTTTCCTGCGATCCTGGTGATCTGGTTATTTGTGGGCGCAATACCCGTTGTAGCGTTGATGGCG
>DATFHE010000294.1:0-3150 GCA_035248745.1 Anaerolineales bacterium
GATTGGGGCATTGCCCGCTGCGCTGTATCTGCTCTACGGAATTTTCATTCGAGGTGACCTTGCCAGCCAGTTCAGCGGGCGTTTCATACCGGCATTGATGTTCGATCCAGTGAACTACCTCCAATGGGAGGTCAAGATGAGCATGGCAGCCGGTGGCATTTTCGTTATGCTGGGTTTGCTGAGTCTCTTTCTGAGCCAGGACAGAAACCTGCGAGTTTTTTTATATAGCCTATGGGGTGCTTACATTTTGTTTGGACTTTTCTTTAATTACCATATCGCCACGCATGATTATTATCACCTGCCCTTCATTCCGATTGTAGGGTTGTCGCTGGCGCCGCTCGGAGGTTGGTTTTTCACGCGTTTGAGGGAAGCTGTCATCCAGCCCTGGGCAAGAATCGCTGTGTATGTCATCCTTATCTTTGGGCTCTTTTCCGTGGTGTGGGATGTGCGTAATCAGATGAAAGCCACTGACTATCGTCCTCAGGCTGCCATGTGGGCAGAGATCGCCGGACATTTTGATGAAGAGGCGCGGGTCGTGGCATTGACTCAAGACTATGGCTCCCGTCTTGAGTACTGGGGCTGGCGCGGCTCTGTAAACTGGCCGTATACAGGAGACGCGGGGTTTGCCAACCTTCGCAGCGGAACTCTCTCTTTCGACGACCTGTTCGACCGTTATGCTTCGAAAATGAGTTATTTCCTTGTGACCGACTTTGAAGAGTTCGAACGGCAGCCACAGCTCAAAGAGCGCTTATTGGCATTCTATCCGGTCTCTTCCGAAGGGGATGGTTACCTGATCTTTGATTTGAAGAATCCCATTCAGCAGGATGCCAGCCCTTCATGACGTCGCCTGAGCTTTCCCTCATTATTCCTGCCTACAACGAAGAAGCTCTCATCGTAAGTACGCTGGATGGTTTGGCATCATATCTCTCTACGCGCCTCGAAACGTATGAAATCATCGTGGTGGATGACGGGAGTGAGGATAAGACCGTCCGCTGCATTCAGGACTGGAAGGAGAATAGTCAGGCGGATCTGCATCTGTTGATCAACGAGCGGAACATGGGCAAGGGATTCTCCATTCGGCGTGGTGTGATGGAGAGCCGCGGGCGTTTTATCATCTTTATCGATGCCGACCTGCCGTATGAACTGCATGCTATTGATGATTTTTTAAATATCTTGCGAAGCGGGCACGATCTCGCGATTGGCTCGCGGGTATTGCCGGGTTCGGAGGTGAAGGGGGTACCTGTTCTGCGTTATATCTCCGGGCAGATATTTTCCTGGATGGTGCAGGCGGTCTTGTTCCAGGGACTGCCGGATACGCAATGTGGATTCAAAAGCTTTCGATCGGGAGCTGCCCGGGAAATTTTTCGTCGATTAACGATCAGCGGGTTTGGCTTCGACGTGGAAATGCTGTTTGTGGCGCGCAAGCTCAAGCTTGCCATTCAACCGGTCCCGGTGCAGATGATTGAGCATCGCCATCGCAGCCGCGTCCGTTTAGTTGTCGACTCGTTCAAGATGTTCACCAATCTGTTCATGGTGCGCTGGAACGATTTGCAGGGCAAGTACAACTAGGAGAATCGCGTGTCTTTTGATTATCATTCTGTCGCAGGGGATTACCAGTACCGCGCGTTGCATTCGGGGCACCCGATGCAGCGTTTCTGGCATCGCGGCAAACTGATGATGATCGATCAATTAATTCGACCTCGTTTACAATCCGGGTCGCGCCTGCTCGAGATCGGGTGTGGTGCCGGAAACCTGCTTTTACAAGCAACGATCGCCGGGAGTTATCCGGTGGCGCTGGATCTGTCGATGCAGGCGCTGACGTTTGTCCGTTCGCGTCTGGAGGAGGCAAGGTTTGCGCCTGAAGCGCCAAATGGATTTGCGTGCATGCAGGCAATCGGTGAATCTCTTCCCTTCAGAGACAACACTTTTGATTGCATCCTGTTATCGGAAGTCGTTGAGCATCTCGAAGCGCCACAGATTTCGATCCGGGAGGCGGTGCGGGTGCTTTGCCCGGGTGGGCGTCTTCTGGTCACAACACCGAATTACCGCAGCTTCTGGCCCGTGATGGAGTGGGCGGTGGATCGTTTGAATATGGCGCCAAAGATGGCGGGTGAGCAGCACATCAGTCGCTTCCATCCTTCTTCTTTAAGAAAGATGCTCCTCGAATCAGGCTTAAGCCTGGAGTATGCCGGTTCTATTTATGGCAGTAGTCCTTTTCTTTCTTTGCTCTCGCCAGAGCGGGCAAATCGTCAGCTGCAGCGTGAATTGAATAGCCGTTCTCCGTGGGGGATGATCCTGGTTGCAGTGGCTGTGAAACCATGAACGCTGCGCTCAAACGTTCTCTGCAGAGACCTTCTGGAGATCCATTCTTGAATGCCGCCCTTTGGACCGGTATACTTGCGGCACTCAGCGCGCTTGCCCTCTATGCCTACCTGGGGACATTCTCACGCTATGTGAGCGACGACTATTGCCTTTCCGCCTTTTTCCTGACCGATGACTTCATCAGTGCGATGGTCCGGCGTTATGTTGTCTCTTCGAGCCGGTATACAAATATTCTCTTTATTGGACTCTCAGACAAACTCTTCGGCTGGCACAATGTAGCCATCCTGCCGGCGCTGATGTTAAGCCTGTTTGTCCTGGGGATGTATCTGTTTCTGAAAGAACTCTCGGAGATGCTCCAATGGGGATGGAACCGCGTTATGACGTTCCTTCTCGGGCTTCTCGTTGTTCTTTTTTCTGTTTCGCAGGCTCCCAACTTATACGAGACCCTCTACTGGCGGGCAGGGATGACGTCTCACTTTGCACCGGTGGTATTTATACCTTTCTTGGGTGCATGGCTGATCAGGCAGATCCGTAACGCGACAGAAAGCTTTCCTCCACTCTGGGTCCAAGCCGCGTGTTTCCTGATCCCTTTTGCAATCGGCGGTCTGTCTGAGCCTCCCACGGCATGGATGATCACGATACTCGGTCTGGCAGTCCTTTCTGCCTGGAGATGGAGTGGTTCACGCAAACGCCGCTCGACCCTGCTCCTTTTGACGTGGTCGCTGGCGGGCGCAGTCGCAGCCTTGCTGGTGATGGGACTTGCCCCTGCAAACTTACTGCGGATGCAAACTCCTCCTCCGCCTTTACCTGAGCTTGTTTCGAAGATTT
>DATFHE010000295.1:0-3431 GCA_035248745.1 Anaerolineales bacterium
GGCGGCCTTATCTGCCAGGATCTGGGTGCGGGACTTACTGTTCTGTGCCTGGCGCACCAGGCGCATAATGCCGGCGAGCGCTGTTTCTTCCCCTACCGCGGAGACGCGCACCCGCAAGCTGCCCGTGCCGTTGATAGTCCCGGCAATCACGTTTGCACCGGGGGTTTTCTTCACCGGCGCGGACTCACCTGTGATCATCGCTTCGTTGACGTCAGATACCCCTTCCTCCACGACGCCATCCGCCGGAACGCTCGCTCCCGGGCGCACCAGCACCATATGCCCGGACTTTAAGGCAGAAACAGGCATAGTATGCATGTTGCCATCTGGCAGGATGTGTTCGGCTGTATCCGGCATGAGCTTTGCCAGGGTGTTCAATGCTCCTGATGCCTGGCGAACGCTGCGCATCTCGATCCAGTGCCCGAGCAGCATGATGTCGATCAGCGTGACCAGCTCCCAGAAGAAGCCTTCCCCCAGGTTGACAAACATGGCTGCAAGGCTGTATATGAAAGAAACGGAAATCGCCAGCGAGATCAAGGTCATCATGCCGGGCTGGCGGTTCTGAATTTCCGGGATTGCCATCTGGAGAAAAGGGATGCCGCCGTACAGAAACACGGCAATGGCAAATACAGGTGCGATCCATTCGCTGCCTGGAACGTTTGGCATGCTAAAGCCAAACCACATTTGAAGCATCGGGGTGTAAAGTAAAACAGGTATGCTGAGAAGCAGCGATACCCAGAAGCGCCGGCGGAACAGATCTTCGTGACCGGTATGGTCCATATGCCCGGCGTGTTCGCTTTCACTTCCCACGCCATGCTGGGCATGGCTGGCATGTGTGTGCAAGTCATGCTGGCTCTCTGCGCTTGTCACATGACTCTGGTGAGCGGCATGGGCGTCTGCCTTTGGCGCTGTATGTTCCTCATGGTCCATTTTGGAATGGTCATGATGGCTATGTTCCGTTTTCAAATTTGTCATGGTACCCTCACTACCCGCATGGGGTAATTTTTACACTTGCATCGTTCGATTTATTTCTGATCGGCAATCACCAGCTTCGCGATCACGCTGGCTTCTTTGTGTCATTCGACCGAACAAAAGACTTCATAGGTACCCGCCTCCAGGGCGGTAAACTGCAGGGTCGCTGTATCTCCTGCTCTGGTATGACCTCTGTTGATGCTTGTGGGGGAGTACTTGCGCACCCGACCAGCAGAACAGCAACAGCGAACAACTTTCCAGATATAACAACGGCTCCTTTTGGGTCCTTTAGACTTTCGTAGACATCTCAAACACTTCAGTGATTTCCTTGAGCACGCGTTCGCGCTCTTTCCTGTCGTTTCCCTGTATTGCATCGATTACACAGGAATTGAGGTGGTTCTCTAAAATCTGGGTGCTGACCTTACTTAACGCAGAGTCGATCGCCTGGATTTGGCGGATGATATCGATACAATATCGGTCCTCCTCCACCATCCGAGTCACGGCGCGAACGTGACCTTCGATAATCTTCAAACGGCGTAGAGTGCTTTGATTGTCCATATCTGCACTACCTTTCTATCCCATCCCCCCCGGGGGGATATGTAAAATATAGCGCAGAGCCGAAAGGAAGTCAAGCCTTTCAAATCATATTCTTCCCCTACAAGTCCGCCACCTCCAGATTCTAGTTCTGTTGTTCACCACCTGACTTTATGTGAAGGTTGCAAGTTCACTTGTCGGGTAAGGATTGAGAGGCAAGCCTCTGGATGGGTAGGCGAGGGCAGAATAGTGCAGCTTGCTCTTGAGGATGTTTTGAAACGTGTAAGGAGTATCTAAAGCTGTGAGGCAGTGCGCTCTTCGTACTGCTTGCGCCACCCGTAGCGAGTTATGCCCCTGGGCTTAAAGACTGCCAGGGTATTGGTCACAAGGAGAGCGAGCAGAGCGGCAGTTGATGCGACAACCATTTGAATTTGTATCTGACGATCAGCACTCGTTAATGTCCCTTCCGCTGCAGCAGCAGCCAAGTGACTAATTGGCTGAAGATGAATCAGTAGGATTACGGTGGAAAGGACCGTTATCAGAAGTTTTGCCAGAATCCAATAATGTCGAAATAGTCCCCACGGAGTGCCAAGGGACAGGATGGGTCCGGTAATCAGGGGAGCAAAACTTAGAGGCACGATGACAAAGCGCGTGATCCAATCCATCGCGAGATAGGCTGCACCCACTGTTTGGGTATCCTGGCCCTGCAAGCCGATGATGGCAAGAGTCAGAAAGCCGGCCACCGCACCGAGCCAGCTGACAGCAAATGTAATATGCGCCGTTAGAAAGAACTTACGAGTCCCGCGTGACATGGTTCGATTTCAGTGGGTCGCGCTACCCATGTGCTCGAGATGACCGCCGAAGTTAACGCCTGCAAGATGCATGGCAATCACTGTTAAAACTAAGATGATAAAAATCACCACAAAAATTTTCAACCAGCGGGGCGTGGTGGGTGCTGGACCGGGATTGGACTTCATGGGTGGCTGAGTCATAAATATCTCTCCGAGTATAATTTAATACGTTCTAATGTTGATGCTACCTTCTCTTCGACTTAAATTCAATATGCAGGACTCGTGGCGTGTTCATAAATGAACAAGGTGAACATTTTGTTCAGAAAGCCATTTCCCCAAATACCGAGGTTCCGAGAAATTCATGACCAAGCCTGACCGGCGTGTGCAGCGGACGCGTGAACTACTGCAAAAAGCTCTGATTGAACTTATTGGTGAGCGTGGTTATGATGCGATTACGATCCAGGATATTGTTGATCGCGCCAATGTCGGGCGTACCACGTTTTACCTTCATTACAACAGCAAAGACGAGTTGTTTGTGAACTGTCACGAGGCTATTATCAGTCAATTCCGAATCGGTCCCCTTCATCCTCTTTCCCGGGAAGAGCTCCTATCACTGACCGCACCTCATGGAATGACATCTGCCTATAAGCACCTGGAAGACGCGCGAACCCTTTTGTATTCTGTGTTTCATGGCAAAGATAGACTGCTGATTTTGCGGCGCATGCGTGACTGGAGCGCACGGGATATTGAAGCGAACCTACGGTCCGCTTTTTCGGAGGAGGACAGTGTCATCCCCCTGGATGTCTTAGCTCTCTATCTTGCCGGAGCGCAGATCGGGCTGGTGCAGTGGTGGCTCGAAAAACGCCAGCCCCACACATTCGAAGGCCTGGCGCAGATATTCCACCGCTTACAACGCAGTGCCATCCGTGAAGCATTTGGGCTCACGGAAAGTACATGACCCCAACTACACCATAACGATGATCTGATCGTCCTCGACTGTCACCTCGTACAGCCGCAGGCGGCGTTTGTCGGTGAGGCAGGCGCCGGTAAGCAGATCGAACTCCCATCCATGCCAGGGGCAAGCCAGGATCTCGCCTTCGCGTCCCCAGAGCCACCCGCCCGGAGCAGACGGGAGGG
>DATFHE010000296.1:0-6039 GCA_035248745.1 Anaerolineales bacterium
CAACAGCGTGGACTTGCCAGCATTGGTATACCCGACTAATGCCACAGTCGGGATGCGTGAGCGTTTACGCTGTGCGCGATAACGCATGCGATGAGCGCGTACTTTTTCCAACTCTTTTTTGATGTGCGAGATTCGCTTACGGATTGCCCGCTTATCCACTTCTAGCTGAGTCTCGCCGGGGCCGCGCAAGCCCACACCCCCGGTCGAACCCGCCCGTCCACCGCCGCCGCCTGCCTGCCGCTCAAGGTGCGTCCACTGACCGGTGAGGCGCGGCAGATAATACTCATATTGAGCAAGCTCTACCTGGAGCATCCCCTCACTGGTATGCGCGTGCTGGGCGAAGATATCGAGAATGAGTGCTGTGCGATCAAGCACGCGGACGTTCCTTCCGAGTGTCTCCTGCAGTTCACGCTGGTGGCGGGGCGAAAGCTCATCGTCGAAGATTACCACTTGCGAAAGAGTCTCTTCCACCAGTGCCTTCAGTTCTTCGACCTTGCCGGGACCGATATATGTCTTCACATGCGGGCGGTCCAGTTTTTGCGTGAGTTCCCCGACGACGTCGAGCCCCGACGTATCGGATAACAAAGCCAGTTCGGTCAACGAATCTTCCAGAGTGAGGAAGGATTTCTGCTTATAAAGTTCCACGCCGACAAGAAAGGCGCGTTCCCGCGGCAGGTTAGTGGGTTGGGGAGTTTTCTTAGACATCGATTCCTGATGCGTCATCTTGCTCGACGACGTTTTGCTCTTTCTTTTTTCCAAGTGTATCAAATAATTTCGACATGCTGGGGTCAGGGGACTCAGCGCGAGCCGGGATCATAATATGAAAGATGGAACCGGGGTTCCGTTTCTCATCGTGACCGTCTGACTGGACCCAAATGGAGCCGCCATGCGCCTCCAGGATGCCGCGCGCAATTGGCAGCCCCAGCCCGGGACCGCCGCCCTTGAATTTTGTCTTTCCGCTGGAATGCAGGTCCACGCGCCCAAGTTGCCCGAACTTTTCAAAAATCGTGGCCTGATCTTCGGCAGAGATACCAATACCTGTATCCTCGATTGTCACTTCAATAAACCCGGATAGCTTTCTGCCACTGATTGTAATCGTACCACCATCAGGCGTATATTTTATGGCGTTGTGGATCACGTTGCGCAATGCCTGCGTGACACGTGTTGGGTCAATATAGATCCATTCCTTGTTTCCCTCAAAATCACGGATCGTGACGGTAAGTTTTCGAGTGCGAAGGACCGGCTCCATCTCAAGAGATAAAGCACTCAACATCTGTGAGACCTGGATCGGCTGGAAGTTCAACTGGAGCAAATCATTGTCGATCATCGAGACATCGATCATATCATCCACAATCGAGCGCAGACGGCCAATGCCGGTGTTCATTCCTGCCAGAAGACTGCCGAGATCGGCACCCTTTCCCTGATGAATTAAGTCATCCATCATGGAAGCGTAACCTTCGATGAGAGTAAT
Organism: Anaerolineales bacterium; assembly: GCA_035248745.1. Taxonomy (GTDB): domain Bacteria; phylum Chloroflexota; class Anaerolineae; order Anaerolineales; family Villigracilaceae; genus Defluviilinea. The sequence continues at coordinate 1,472 of DATFHE010000296.1, forward strand.
GGGTGTTTTCAACTCGTGTGCAGCAACAGAAATAAACGTCGATTTGCTCCGGTCCACACGTTCCATACGTTTTTGAACTTTTTCCATTTCACTGGAGATGTGTGCCACACGAGTCTCCATTTCGTAACGGGCAACCACTTCGAGCCCGTAGGTATAGATTGGGATAACAGCCGCCAGGAGGTCAAGCGCCTGTTCCTTTGTGAGCGTTTCGCGCGAGACCTGAATCGTCAGCGCGATCATGCGGTTGATGAGGAACGAAACGTGATAGGGCTCTTCTTCCAGCTCGGTTTCTGTAGATGATTTTGCCCAATCGAGTAGGATGGGATCCATCCAGGCAGGGTCTCCTGTGGTAATGGACTGTTCGAGTAAATCGAAGAAACGCGCGAGCTGATCTTCAAAATCGGCGCGCACCTCCATCCCGCGTGCCAGCTCCTGCCCGACGCGAACGATCCATGCCGGGCGTACTTTTGCGAGGACTTTTTGAATGGGCGTAGTTGTGGTTTTCTTGGGCATGAATTCCAGGCACCCTCAAAGCGTGACCTGCATCATTTTATCAGGGTTGTTCACCTTGCTGCATAATCCAGACTTGCAACGTCTCTCCCACAGCCTGTAGACTTTCCGCAGAAACCTTATCCGGTGTATCTTGAGCTGTATGCCAGTAGGGATAGTCGAAATCAATGATGTCCACGGCTGGTATGCCCACTTCCAGAAAGGGCGTATGATCATCGAGCATGGAATGCTTATAGTCGGGGATGAACTTACTTTCATGACCTAAGTTCTTAGCAACTTCCCAGATTTCATCGGTCAGCTCTTGGTTGGAGTTGATTTCTTTATAGATATTCAAATCTGCGTCACCGATCATATCCACAATGATGACCGCGTGCGGCTGCACGGGATTGTTCTTCACAAACTCACGCGAACCGAGAATCCAATCCCAGCCTTCAATGCGCCCATTGTCTTCGGCATCGAAGAAAACCAGCCAAATTGGAACGGTTTCTTCGGGCAGGGAACGCGCCAGTTCCAGCAGGACCGCTACACCGGAGGCTCCATCGTTGGCACCTGGCACAACGTTAGTGTGTTGCGAAGGATCCGGATCATTATCAGCAAACATGCGCGTATCATAGTGCGCGCCCAGGATGATCTGGGGAGGATCAGCACTACGCTTGGCAACAAGATTTTCGATAGGGTGCCCCAAGGCTTCCGATGTTTGTATCTCAACCTGCCAGCCCGCGGACTCAAGCTCTGTTTCCATCCACTCCTGAGTGTTTGCATGTCCTGCTGAGCCCGGAATTCGCGACCCGAAATCGATCTGGGTTTGCACATCTTCATAGGCGTGTTGACCGTCGAATGCAACCGCCTCACGTTGTGGCTGCGCGGCAAACGAATATGTGTACCAGGCGATTGTGCTGACGAGCAATATTCCGATGATCCCTAAGTAAAGCGCAACGGATCGTTGGGTCACGCCTCCACTTCACTCCCTGTCGCTAGGTGGCTGAGAGTAAGCGCTAGCTCTGCCAGTGCCCGTTCGGCATACATTTTGCCTCGTTCCCGTTTGCCGATTTTTGCCGCACCTTCAAGGGGCGGAAGAATTCCAAAATTGGCTTTCATGGGTTGGAAATCTTTTAGATGAGAATGGGTGATGTAATGGCAAAGTGCACCCAGCATAGTTGTTTGCGGGAGAATGACAGGTTCTTCGTTACGATATACCCGCGCCGCGTTAATGCCTGCCAGCAGGCCTGTTGCGATATTCCCCATATATCCTTCCACGCCTGTAATTTGGCCAGCGAAGAAAAGGTCATCCCGTTGGATGTGCTGCAGGGTTGGTCGGAGCAGCCTGGGTGAGGCAATAAAGGTGTTACGGTGCATTTGACCATAACGCAGGAACTCGGCGCTTTCCAAGCCCGGGATGAGGCGCAGCACACGTTTCTGTTCCGGGTATTTGAGATTGGTTTGGAAGCCAACAAGATTATAAAGACTTCCCGCAAGATTGTCCTGACGCAACTGCACAACTGCATATGGACGTTTGCCCGTTCGCGGGTCTCGAAGCCCCACCGGTCTCATCGGACCAAACGCCAGCGAGTCGAGTCCGCGTTCGGCAATAATTTCAATCGGCAGACAGCCCTCGAAGAACTGCCCGGCTTTAACACCGCCCTTAATCGCTTCTTCAAACGAGCGCAGCTCAATTCGCTCGGCGTTAAGCAGTGCTTCGACGAATGTATAGTATTCTTCCCTGGTCAGAGGGCAATTGATGTAATCGCCCTCGTCCTGGTCTCCTGTGCCGTAGCGCGAAGCCCGAAAAGCAATCTCCATGTTGATGGAGTCGGCGTGGATGACAGGTGCGATGGCATCAAAGAAAAAGAGATGATCCTCGCCGCTCAGGGCGGCGATAGATTTGGAGAGGGAGGGGGAGGTCAAGGGTCCGCTGGCAACGATGCAAAGACTTTGCGGGATTTCCTGGACTTCCTCCCGAATGATTTCAATATCCGGATGGTTTTCGATTCGCTCTGTGACGAGCCTGGCAAAGAGTTCTCTGTCAACAGCCAGTGCTCCGCCTGCAGGCAGGGATGCCAATTCGGCACATTCGATCAGCATCGAACCCAGAGTCCGCGCCTCGCTTTTGAGAAGACCGGAAGCACGGTCGGGTAAATTTGAGCCGAGTGAATTCGAACAGACAAGCTCTGCCAGATCCTGCGTCTGATGCGCTCCCGTTTGGAGGGACGGGCGCATTTCGTATAGCTGTACCTGGAGCCCACGCTCGGCAGCCTGATAAGCCGCTTCGCTTCCGGCTAACCCACCGCCGATTACAATTAAATCAGTCATAATTTGATTTTACCATTCCACCCCTCTGCGTGAGTTGAAAAGAAGAACGGGAGCGGTCGGGACAACTACAGGCGAGAATCTCTGCTGTATAATCAAGACGATGCCAACTCAGACGAACATTGCGAATCAGCTAAAGGAAGCCAGTCAATTGACAGGCACACTTTGGGCAGCGCTGGTAGAACGTGAGGCAGGGAAATGGCGGGTGCTTGCCAGTTATCACCTCGCAAAAAAAGTACATCCCTTGTTAGTTAAATTCCTCAGCCAGGCAGAAGTCGACTCCTGGCTGTGCGGTGCACTAAGTGGGGGGCAGAGCCGTTCCGTCTCTTTACCTGAATCCAGCCGCTTGGAGATAGGCAGGTTATTTGCCTTCCCTCTGCCGGGAGTTTCACGCGTCGTGTTGGCGGGCGCGAGCCAGCTAACGACGGATGCACAGCGCCTCTGGCGGCTGGTCGTATCTGGTATCCAGGTGGATGTGTCTGCAACAGATTTCTCCCCTTCTTCGTCGGTGGCGGCGTCTTTGCTAGTCCCGGACTTGGATTCAGAGAACCCCTACGATTTGCCGCGCGCCCTGGACCGCGCCTTGACCTCTTTTGTTCGCCTTGTTTCGGTGCAAGCAGGCTGGCTTGCTATCCGGCGAGGTGACTCTTTGGAAGTACACGCACAATGGAACGCGCCATCCTGCGCAAACCTTGTTCTGGCGATTGACTCAAATAAGATCCTGCGCCGTCTGAGTCGCAATCTTACACCGATGGTTGTTAATCGAGGGGACGCCCTCTGGGCTGAAATTCCGCATAAGGGATTGAAATCCAGCACGAAACTCTGGGTCTGTATTCCACTGGTTATTGGTCAGCGGCTGATTGGTGTACTGGCATTATGGCGCAGCGCAACCTTCAAAAATGATGAGTGGAATCGCCTGACAGACCTGGCAACGCAAGTGGCGCCCGCGGTGGAAACGATTATCACGTTTGCAGAACTGGCGGGTCATCTGCGTCGCCTGGCGACGTTAAATGATTTTGCATTGACGGTTTCTTCCGGCAGGAGCCTGGATCAGATTGCGCGGCGCATGTTCGCATTGCTTTCGCGAGCGTTTGGAACAGAATTAATTATTCTTTATCTGCTCTCATCGGATAACCGTTTATTCATTGAATATCGCACGAGCGATGGCAACATGACTTCCCATATACAGAGTGTAGATGATCACAGGATTATGCCTGTGCTTTCAAGCGGTCAAAAAGTTCGATTAAGCGATGTCGGTTCGGAGATTCAGCTCCCATTGTATGATAAAGCAGCGTCGGGATTGTATGTTCCCCTGCGGTTTCGCGGTCAGACCATTGGTGTATTATCTGTCGAAAGCTTGCGAAGTGATGCCTTTAATCTCTACGATGAAAACCTGATCGTTGTGATTGCCAGCCATCTTGCCAGCCTGGCGGACTACACACGTCTCCGCGAAGAGGCAGAAGGCCGTGCCCGAAATCTTGGGCTGATACATGAAGTTGTGCAGCAGGTCATTGGCCTTACGGATGCAAGCGAAGTTGCAGAGATTACTTCTGATCTGCTTGCGCGTTATTTTGAATACGAACTTTGTTCAGTTTTCATTGCAGATGAAAAGGGAGATCTGACGATTGCCGGCTTCGGTGGCACAAGTCAGAATGTCGTCAAGCGCGCCATGCAATCGTTTGAGTACCCTCTGAGTGGGGGAATTACGGGATATGTATTTGAAACGGGTGAGGATCTAGTCGTCAATGATG
>DATFHE010000297.1:0-10096 GCA_035248745.1 Anaerolineales bacterium
GGTTTTGCCTGCGCCGTTGGGTCCGAGAAAGCCGACAATTTCTCCCTGTTCCGCATCGAACGTGAGATTGTCAATGGCGCGGCGCGCGCCGTAGTCTTTGGTGAGACCATTGACCTGGATCATTGGTGCTCCTTAAAAAAAGTGGGATGTGTGCAAACAAATAAAAGGCACGCGTGCCGGTGGGCAGCCGTGCCGTTTACTTTCGTATCGAAAATACTATACAGAAATTTAAAATCAAAGTCAAGTAGCTCGCAGGCTTCTAATCAAACACTAATCTGTAACACTGTCGCGCTCACGACAATCACTATTCGACGATCCTGAGTGAATGTGAGTTTGAAGATCAAGATAATAGCAGATGGAGGTAAATCCTACCTTAAGAAAAAGTACCAGGCCCCGCCCGCGACCGCAACGCACAGCAAAACGATGAACAGGCCCGCGAGCATCAGCATCCAGCCATTGGATGTGTCGGGTGTGATCGTGGGGCTGGAGAGAGGTGGGGAATACTGCTGTCTTTCCACGACCGGGCTGGACGCAGACATGACATTCTGAGTCGTAGTATTCATCATTCCTTCTACAAAGTCCGGGATCCCGTTTCGGTTGGCATCCAGCTTGCCCATCGCTTCTTCATACTTTGCGCGGGCTTCGGGAGGCAGATGTTCCAGCCCATTAAATTCCTTCCCATCGACGATTACCTTCATGCTGTGCCCAAGTTGATGACCCGCTGTAATGGTTTTCAAACCATCTGGCATACCGTCTTGATCCGTATCCGCAAAAATATTCAGGGTCTCCCATGCATCCGGGATTCCAATACTGTTCGCATCTCCAAACGATCGCATTGCCTGTTCGTATTTCTGGCGAACGTCGGGCGGCATGTCCTCGATGCCATTATAAGTTTTACCATCGATCACAATAATTTTTGGATTCATCCTTGCCTCCATGAAAGAAAATGAATCCAAGTTTACCTCCATTGGCTGATTTAAATAATACGAGTAAACTTCATGCAATGGAGGTGTCATGACCGAGTTGGTTTATCAGACGGACAGCTATACAAAGGAATTTGATGCGCAGGTGACGTCAGTTTTACTGGCAGAACGCGCGGTCAGCTTAGATCGCACGGCATTTTATCCGGGTGGAGGCGGGCAGCCCTGCGATTATGGAACGTTGATAATCAATGGCGTGACCTATCCTCTAAATAAGGTGAAAAAGCAAGGGGATGATGTTTTGCACTTCCTGGGCGGGGAGGCGGATCTGCCTGCCGTTGGTTCCACGGCTCATGGAATACTGGACTGGGAACGGCGATACCGGTTGATGCGCACCCATACGGCACTCCATATTCTGTGCGGGGCTGTGTTCCGCGACTATGGCGCGCTGGTAACGGGTGGAGAAATGGAACCAGGTAAAGGGCGCCTGGACTTTGAGTTTGAAACGATGCGCGGCGAGCTCGTTCGTGAGATCGAAACCTCGATCAACAAAGAGGCGGCACAAGAGCGCGAGATTCGAGTCCAGATTTTGCCGCGTGAAGAAGCCTTCCAAATCCCAGACCTGATCCGTACCAAGATCAATCTTCTGCCGCCGGGCATTCGCCATGTGCGGACGGTTGAGATCGTCGGGCTCGACCTGCAGGCAGACGGCGGGACGCATGTGCGAAATACAAGGGAAGTGGGTACCATCCGCGTTGCGGATTACAAGAGTAAGGGTGCCATTAATAAGCGGATCTATATCGAGCTTGGATAATTCAAAAGGAGAAGAGAATGAAAAATAAGTATATGGTCCTATTAGCGGTATTATCGTTAGTTGTATCGTCTCTGGCATGTGCTGTTGGAAATACGGAATTGGGTCTGACGAATCTGCGCATGGCGTTCGATCAGGATGGAAACAACCCCACGACCACCTTTGCCGCCACAGATGTATTCTATGCAGTCGCAGACCTTGCGAACGCGCCACAGGGTACGACAGTGGAAGCCAAATGGACCGCTGTCAACGCTGCTGATACCGAGCCCAACCTCGAATTCCAGACGCAGACGTTTGATATCACCGAGGAGAGTTTTTCAGGAACAATCTATTTTCAGTTGTCCAACGACGATGGTTGGCCGGCAGGTCAATACAAGGTAGATTTGTATTTGAATGGCAGCCTGGCACAGAGCGCAGAATTCAGCGTACAATAGGATGCTTCGCCAGGTTCAACAAGTGTGTTCAAGTTATAGCAAAAACACGCTCCCCGCCAAATGCGGGGAGCGTGTTTTTGCTTTTTGTTTGTTTTGACCCAGTTGAACTGCTGTCAAAACAGCAACTAAGATAATAAGACCTGCCCGCAGTATTCACATTTATCCATGCCCAGTTCCAGAGTCCCGCCGCAATTCGGGCACTGGATGGTCTCCACTTTGATCGGATACCCTTGTGCCTTAAATGCGGCTTCATTCTCTGCCAGGTCTCCGCGCAATCGCTTAAGCCGCGCCAGGTACGCGTCTCCGGTGACTTCTCCGGATTGTCGAAGGCGCTCCACATCCGCAATGGACTCTTTCAACATGCGGCGTTGTGCTTCGAGCGACTCACGACTCGTATTCTGGAACGATACTTTCATCTCGGGCTTTGGTGGGATCGAAGCCAGAACGCCCGCGATCACAAGAATGATCGCCGAGACAATGACGCCCACAATCAAAGGCGTGTATTGAAACCCCGGGATGGAGCTGGAATTGATCTTCTCGACCTGCACTTCACTTCCATCGGCAATGACGACATAACGGTCTGCTCCCAGCCTGCCTACGTCTATACGGGTGATGGGCGTATTATGTGTAGGTAGATTATTCCGTGAGCCATCCTCGGTGAAGATGGCAACCTCACCGCTGTCTGCCCCGATTACAGCTTCCTGTTTTCCATCACCGTCCACATCGATGCCCGAGATCTCGTTGACCTTGTCGGAGAGCGAGCCGCTCCAGAGCTCCTCGCCCGTGCTTGAGAATGCCCACACACCGCCGTCTTTGCCACCTGCCACGATTTCACGGGAGGAAGGATCGCCGTTCAATTCCACTTCCCGCACTTCGCTGACAGCCTGCCCGAGTTGTGTGCTGAAGATGGCGCTTCCGTCCACCGCGCTGAAGATAAAGAATGCCCCATATTCTCCGCCCGTTATGATTTCGCTGTTGCCATCGCTGTTTAGATCAAAAGCGCGCAAGCGGCGGAGGATTTCCTGACTCTGAGTCCAGACCTGATTGCCGTGCTCATCATAGACAGCCAAACTTCCATCATTGGTCGCTGTTGCAAGATACGCCTGCCCGCTAATTCTGGCATCATCCATACCGCGCACTTCATTCGTCCCGAGCGTCGATGTCCATAAGGGTTCACCCTCCAGGTTTAGGGAAAGCAGATTCCCGCTCGAATCCCCTAGAACAATTTGTGGTCCAGACGCGAAGCGGATGAGCGCCACCCGCGCAGGGAATCCGATATTGAGACTCGTTGCCAGGGTTTCGGTCTGGCCATTGCTGATTACATCCACTGACATGCCTGTGCCCACGTAGTAAACGATAATATCTTCTATACCATCGCTATTCACATCCCCGAGCGTCGTCTTGGGTGAGTCATAATCGAGGCTGAGCATGACCTCGCCACTGCCGTCATAGATGCTGACATTGGAGGTGTTCTGGATAAACAAGTCATCCTGGTCATCTCCCATTACGTTGATGACCTTCATGCTTTCCGCTGTGCCATACGATTGAGACCAGGCAATATCCCCGCCAAACTTTTGAGCGGTCACGGCACCACTGAAGGAGAAAGCAGCCGCGACTGCCATGACAAGACAAACTAAAATGATTGCGATCGCGAAAGGAATGATTTTGCGATTCATTTACACAGCCTTTCTTTGGAGGAGGGAATACGCGGAATGAAGGAATGCAAGAATATGTTCTGAGTCTACTTCATCGTGAAGTGAATTAGCAGTCACGTCAATGATGCCGCCTTCGGTGTTCAATTGGGCAATCGTGTATGTACCAATGCTGGCGCCCTGCCGGAATTCGGTATTCGGAACGATCTGGTACAGCTCAGGATTCACGGCAATGCGAACTTTCAAATACTGTGCCGCGCCTTTGTATTTTTCAGGCTTCATCTTCATCTTGCCGCTGATCTGACCGCGCTTCCAGTAGGATTTGCGCTTTTTTGATTTTTGAATTGCCGAAACGCGCAGAATATTGCCATCATATAACTTCGCCTTCAAGGCGAGCCACTCATCCCGAAAATGCTGTGTAATGCGGCTTTGTGTATCCTTTGTCTCGCGCGCCACTTTTGTGTCGAGCATGGCGCCGGTGAGGTCGAGATGCCCAAGAAAGGAGGACGCGGGTTTCAGATCGTCGCGCAGCGTGTGCAGGATCTGTTTTGTGCCTGCATACCTTGGAGAAAAATCGTGTGAATCGCTTTTCCGCAGCCCGCGCGCCATCACGAACGCAGCCATCCACAATACGATACCACCCACAGTAAATACAAAGGACGTGTATCCCATTATGAGCAAGATTCCGTCGATGCCCATCAGACCCAGTCCTGTAAAAAAGATGAGCATTGGGACCCAGCGCCATCGATCCCCGGCCGATTCGGTCTTTTGGATCTCCACGACGAATTTATCCATGCCCTCAATGATGGCGTCCGGATCATCCGCAATAGAAAGATAGACGGGTGTGTAATCCCTTCTTCCTGCTGAGGGAGGTGGATTCTTTTTACGCGCAGTATTAAGCAGATAAAAGAAGAGGGCAACCGCGCCGATCAGCGATCCACAAAGGACGATTTCCATGAAGGCTCCCTAGTTAGCTGTGACTTTTCCATTTGTTATATCGTGCTGAATATAGGAGTGTAATCCGGCGTAGCCATGATCAACAGCAGATTGAAGCATTTGGCGAACTTCGTCACTTGAGTTTTCTGGCGGTTTTGTGAGATACACGCCCAGATGAGTTCCATTTTCTAGCGGGGTAAGATGACGAGTGCAAATGTACGAAATTCCAAGAGCCGACTGCTGTAGAGTGTAATACTCAAATGGCTTCCAGTCCAAAATTTTGCTATAGACATGCAGATCACCATGCGCGCAATGAAATCCTGCAGTTTCGCGTACCCGCCCGCCCAGCGTATCTATTCGTTCTGCATAATCGTAACCCAGAAAGCCTGCCTCCAACGTTGGGTTTGTCAGATATTCCCAGACCAATGTTGGCGGGTAAGGGAGGTCCAATTCCAGGAATATCCAGGCATCTTCTTTGTTAACGAAAACTCTTTTTCGTTCCTGTGCACTTTCCCACACGGGAGCCAAATCGAACACCTGCATTTTTACTTCTCCAAGATGTTCATAGGACTCCATGTGGGGAATCAGTGGCTGGTTTAACTCCGAAAGACGCAGTGCGTCTGCCGCAGCTTCGCTAAAGAGTGCGTAGGCTTTCACACCTGTCTGTTCAATCACATGATTCTTTAGCATTCGATGAGGAACGATCACGTCTGCACCTAACAGCTCCTCTCGATCCCCCAGCTTTTGGATGATGTATTCGCCATAGTGAACACACATTTTCAGATCGAGTTTGTTGATATTTCGGCAGGCGCGGCACGGGCAGGTGGTGTTGAATTGCATTTGCCGCACGGTCTCCAAAAACACAATGTAAAGATTTTCCAGCGTTTCTAGAAAGGTCTGCGGATTGACAAAACATAATTCCGGGGTGTACATGAAGATCGCATCCCCTCGAAACCCCGAAATTTTCAACGGAAACTGGATATGTTTCAACTGAGCATCGAAGAGACTTTGCAGAATTTCATGAGCGTGATCCAGCTCGGACTCAGTGAGATATTCCGTATAGCCAGAGATGTCAGTAATGATGAAGAAGCCTGTGTTCGTCATGGATACCTTTATAATCTACGCCAATGCATCGCGTTCTCTATACTGCCTTCGACATTGTGCCCAGCCCTAAGGGGGCATCAACGCATATTTTGCATAACATTCGCGGGCTCGTCAATAGCCATTTTGATGTCCATCTTCTTACGCCGAACGATGGGTTGCTGCCTCCCGAGGATACCGTGGAAGGTGCGCGGGTGACACGCGTTTCGCAGGATCTTTCGCAAAACTTTCTAGCGCGGGCAGTTCACTTTGGAAAAGCCGTCCTTGCCCATCTTACTCTTCATCCCGGGTACGATGTCGTGCATTATCGTAACATCTGGGATGGGCTGGTCGTCGCGCAGAATAAAAAGCGTTTTGGCTACAAGGCGCTTTTTGAAGTCAATGGTCTTCCTTCCATCGAACTCAAATATCATTATCCTGGAATCGATTCGAACCTGCTCTCAAAAATCAAGGAGCAGGAAATTGCAACTCTGCACTTAAGCGATACCATCATTTGTCCCTCCAACGTGACACGTGAGTATATCGTTTCGCTCGGACTGAACCGGAAACGGGTCACTGTCATTCCGAACGGAGTCAGCCCTTCCGATTTTTCTCCATCTCCGCTGCCGGACCGGGAAGGTCGCGTGCCCGTTTTGCTTTACATCGGTACCCTCGCCGACTGGCAGGGGCTGGACGTCCTGATTAAGGCCCTTCCTAAAATTCTGGAACAGCAACCTGTTCAGCTCCGCATCGTTGGGCGCGGGCGTTCGCGACAGAGGAAGCTTCTGTCAAAGCAGATCCGCAAACTGGGCGTGGAGGAAAACGTACTTCTCCAGCCTGCTGTCCCTCACCACGAAATCCCTGTCGTAATCGCTGATTCCGATATCTGCCTCGCACCGCTTGGGCTCAATGACCGCAATGTGACGCAGGGTGCCTGTCCGATTAAGGTACTGGAATACATGGCATCGTCGCGACCGTTGATTGCTTCGAATATACCGATCGTGCGCGAACTCGTCCGCGAGGATATGGATGGACTGCTCTTTTCTCCGAATGATCCCGAAGATCTGGCGCGCCAAGTATTGATGTTGCTGAATGACTACGAACTATCACAACGGCTTGCAGACTCAGCTACGGAACGCGCCTTGACCAAATTTACCTGGCATGAAGCACAGAAGAAACTCATAAAGGTTTACGGCAAACTGTTGGCTTGAGGTTTTCGATTCATTTCTTTCATCGCGGGGACAAATGCCATGCTTAGGGTAGTAATCAAAAATGTGATCGCGAGTCCGATCATCATGATGAATGTTCCCAACCGATCTGTAAGAATCCCGCCGAGCAGCATCCCTAGCGGCATCGCGATCCAGGCACCCGCGGTGATCGCGCCGAAGACGCGTCCGCGCATGTGGGCAGGAATTCGCTCGAATTCGATTGCTCCAATGATTGGGTTCAGCGGTCCCGCACCAATGCTGGTGATCAGGGTGACTGCGATAAGCACCCCTATGGGCGGATAGAGAGCGTACACCCAGAAGCGAAACCCTGTTAACACAAAGGCGCCGATGAATGTCGCATGCCGCGGTAGGCGTTGACCGATCGCAGCGAATATCAGGCCGCCCACCACGGCGCCGCCACCGTTGGCTGCAATCAATAATCCTAAGTTCAACGCATCCCCATACACTTCCTTAACATAAACAGGTTGAAGCACGCCACCGAAGATCGCGTCCAGGAAGTTTGTCAGCATAACCATAATAACGATAGACAGGATCAGCGCGTCATTTACAATGAATCGCAATCCATCCCGTAATTCGTCAAAGTAGTTTCCGGTCTTCTCTTTTTTGTCAGCCTGCTTTGATACAGGGACCAGAAGTCCGATCATCGCGGCAGACACAATAAACGAAGCGGCATCCAGCCAAAGGACATTGGCTGTGCCTATGATACTAATCAGGAAACCGGCGAGCGGCGCGCCGACGAGACGCGCTCCGCGTTCGATGACATGGACAAGCGAGGTCGCGCGCTCGATCGGCATTCCCGCCTGTTCCGCCAGTTCCGGCAGGAGGGCGGCGCGAGCAGTACTACCGGGCGCATCCAGCAAGGCGCCCAGGAACACGAGGACGATCAACTGCCAGAGCTCCAAGCCAGTTGTGATGTACAGGAGAGGAATAAGCACTGTGGTCACGCAGCTGGCAAGATCGGCAATGATGCTTGTGCGCTTGTAGCCCAGCCGGTCAATCAATGTTCCGCCGAAAAAGCCCGCCAGGACGACAGGCAGGATCGTGAAAAAACCAGTTACGCCCGTTTGAGTCGCGCTGCCCGTAGTCTGCAATACAAACCAGGGGATGGCAATCAACGAGAAGACATTACCTATCAGAGAGATGGCATTTGCTATGAAGAGTGAATAGAGGGGGAGTGAGGTGCGGGCTTTTACGGTTACAGGCTGCACAAGAATGACTCTATGGAGAAACGTAGGGCGGGATGGTATCCCGCTTACTCTCCATCAGGCAGGATACTTATAAAATCAACCGAATTTTAGCGGATAAATGAAACTATTTATAGCATCCCCTGCAGCAGATTATTCAAAGGCTTTATGGGTTTCCCACCCACCAGCCAGAGTCTCCCGTTTGGTCAATTCTTCTGACTGCCGATCCTGAAGTAGAGGGTTCTCTAGCCGAACGCGAGATCTGGATTCCAGCCTAGCAGGCCTTCGTCGGTTTCTGGTCTTTGTGTTCGGATACTTTCCCTCGCAATAAAACTTTCTTGTAAGGTATCAATGGTGTCAAGCAGAATATCGGCGAGTGGAGTGAGGTTTGCAAGCGAGCCGACCCCGGAAAGCACACCGATGACATAACCTGCCCCTGCAGAGCGCGCCATCTGCAGATCTGCGACTGTATCGCCAACGACCATGACGCTGGATGGATGTATAGCCATGCGCTGGCAAATCGTGGTCACCATGTCCGGTGCAGGCTTGGCTTTGATCCCGTCATCTGCGCAAACCATTGTGGCGACCAAATCCTTCACACCAAACGCTTCGAGCATAGCAAGTGTAGGCTGGCGGTCATCTGTGGTCGCGATGGCGATTTTGATTCCCAGTCTGTGTATGTTTGTGAATAGTGTATGAATATCTGTAAGGGGTTTGGCAAGGGCCACAGGGTCCGGCACATGCCACGCCCGTTCAATGGCACAGGAAGCTTCTGCCCCGGATATTCCAAACGATGTCAGGATTTCAAACATCAATTGGCGCAGATGCCACATGGGTGTGCAGGTGAGTTGTCCATCCGGTAAGATTTTACGGGCGGCCATGTCGTAACCATACCCCTGGCATAAGGTTTCGCGAACATCCAACCCGAGAGACTCCTGCAACCGGTCCGCGAGTTGAATGGTCCAGGTCCCCCACATAGCGTCGAAGTCGATTAGGGTTCCATCTTTGTCGAAGATGATGGCTTGGGGATTGAAGTTTTTCAATAAGTACATTGATACAATTTCCTGGTAAAAAATAGAGCCACGAGTAGAACCCGTGGCTCTGTCCACACAATTGTATCATGCAGCTCTAAAGTTCATTCCCCAGCAGGCGTTTTACTCTGGAGATGAGGTCATCAATTCCGAAAGGTTTTACCAGATAATCATTAGCGCCGGCACCGATGGCAACGATTTTGCTATCGGTATTGTCCAGAGCAGTCACGATTAGAATTGGTGTGCGCTGGAATGTCGTATCCTGGCGCAGCATTCTGCAGAGCTTAAAACCATCGGGCGGTGGCATCATTAGGTCGAGGAGAATACATTCAGGTAGAGTGGCATGTGCCGTTTCCATGGCTTTCGAGCTATCGTTCACAACGACTGGCTCAAACCCCTCCATTTTGAGTACCTCTGCAATGAATATGGAGGCGGCTTCGTCGTCCTCTACTACCATGATCTTGATCTTCGGAGTTTCCATAGTGATTTCTACCCTGTGAAATAATTGCTTTCGTAAGAAAATGTAGAATCATTATAAGGCGAAGGATATGAGGAAATTCTTGCAACTACCGTGCAAACTTCGCTGGGCGTGATTGAGTCAAAAAGAGGTGGGTTGCGCAGCAACCCACCTCACAAGAAGCATACAACGTTGTCAGACAGAAAGTAATTGATCGACGGCGCTGGCAAGTTCTCTCAGATTTCCAACCTTGAGGACATTGCTGCAGAGCGGGGCATACTTGGGCATGTCGCTATCGCCATGCCACATGACCGGGGGTTCCGGGTTCAGCCAGATGGTCCGCGCCGCGCGGCGTGTCATTA
>DATFHE010000298.1:0-2279 GCA_035248745.1 Anaerolineales bacterium
ACACACCAATCGGCTCGCTCTTTCCCTTGAGTTCCAAGTGACGGTGTTCCAGGTTGCCGAAACGTAAATTGGCAGCGTCGTACGCAGGCTCGCTAATGAGAATTTCGCCAGTACCTGCCTGCGAGGCGAGCCGCGCAGTAATGTTGACATGATCCCCCAGCGCGGTGAAATCTGCTGTTGTGCTCTCATCGCCCACCACGCCGACAAAGGCCGTGCCGGTATGAACTCCTACGCCTACCGGCAGCCAGGGACCACTGCTGTCATTGTGACCGGTACGTCTGAGCAAATCTTGCGCAGCCTCAATCGCCCTGCGCGGATGTTCCGGGCCGGCGAAACCCGGAATGTAAAGACCAATTGCTTCATCTCCCAGCAACCGGTCGACCATGGCGTCACTCTGGATTAGTATATGGCTCGCCACCGTGTAGAAGCGATTCATTAACTGACCAAACTCACGCGCACTCATTTGCTCGGCGAGCTGTGTGGAACCGCGTACGTCCGCGAAGAGCATGGTGAGTGGAACCTCTGCGCCGCCGGGATGTTCAAATACCTCGCACTTCTGGCAAAAACGAGGATTGTATCTCGATTGATCTCTACCGAGCAAATGCATGAGAAACCCACCCCAGCTTTTAAAAGGCGCGGCACATAATTTGCAGCGCGGATCCGAGGGGAGCAATCCAAGAAAATGATACCAATGACGGGGGACTGGCTCGCCCTCGGTCAACATTTTGTACCACTCTTCTTCGAGTGTCTGTTCCGTGGGCATAGTTCTCTCCAGGGGTAATTATACGGATTTCGGGCTATTTGTTTATCGCATAGACCAAAAACGGTCCATATTCATCCTGTGCTTCCTTTTCAAATGCCATGCCAACCTTGGTTGCCACGTTGATCGAACCTCGGTTGTCGTGGTCGATCAGGCAGATCAGGCGGGAAAATCCGAGATGCTCAAAGCCATAATGAACCAGTGCTTGCGCGACTTCGGTTGCGAGACCCTGTCCCCAATAGGCTTTTGAGAGAGCAAACGCGACCTCCACTTCCTGTTGTCCTTCGATGGTCCACGGCAGCAAGCCGCAGCGACCAAGGAACTGACCGGTTTCCTTGTCAATCGTTGCCCAGAGCCCCAGCTCCGGAAATTTTGGATGACCGTTCTGGAACCATTCCAGCTCTTCTTTTGTTTCCTCATAGGTGCGGGGAGCATCGGGAATATATTGGATCACGTCTGGATCACTGTAAAACTCGAATAGATCATCCAAGTCACTCAAGATAAAACGCCTGAGCAGGAGCCTGTTCGTTTCAAGAATAACCATGATGTGGTTGCCTCATTCCTTAAAGTTCTATGCCTGTTTGCTTGTCAGCGTTTCCAAACGGTCGATGTAGTCTTCTAAAACGGCAAAGGCATCTTCAATGGGCTGGGTGCTGGTCATATCCACGCCCGCGATTTTGAACACTTCCATGGGAGGCTTTGAGGAACCCGCTTTTAGAAAATTGATGTGATCCTGCGCTGCGTTCGGCGTACCGCTCAGAATCCGCTTGGCGATGGCATTCGCCGCGGAGATGCCAATGGCATACTGAAACGAATAAAAGTCAATGTAAAGGTGCGTTGTGAATGTGCCCCAGGTGATCCCTACGCGTTCCTGGTCCAGATTCATTTCACCGCCGAATCCCTCGCTGAAGAGATCTGCCATCAGCTCGATCATCGAGTCGGCAGTGAGCGCCTGCCCGCGCTCAATGCGCTGGTGCGTCTCCAGTTCGAAGCGGGCAAGCGTAGGCATAATGAAGAAATAACGGTGGAAATTTCCCATAGCTTCTTCGAGCAGAGCGATCTGGAAGGATTTGCTCGGGTTGGTGTCGAGCAGGTAGGCACGCGTCATCGCCTGGTTGAAGTTCGAAGCTGTCTCGGCAACGATGGAGGGATACAAATAATAAAACATGGGCTGAGCGCGGCTGGCATAGTAGGCGTGCATGGAGTGACCAAGCTCATGCGAAAGCGTGCTCATGCTTCCGACACTGTCTGTATAGCTCATCATAATGAAGGGATGCGTATCCTTCGGGACGCGTGTCGAGAAGGCTCCCTGTCGCTTTCCGGCATTGGGAGACCAATCCACCCAGCGGTCTTCCAGGCAGCCTTTGCGCATCACTCTCACATATTCCTCGCCCATCGGCGCAAGTCCTTCACAGATCCAATCCACAGCCTGCTCAAAGGGGACTTTGTGTTTTTTCGTGTTCAACGGCGCCCACACATCGTAAGGATGTAGTGTTTTCACGCCAAGCGCTTTGCGGCG
>DATFHE010000299.1:0-5390 GCA_035248745.1 Anaerolineales bacterium
ATGGTAGTGTACGCAAAGATAAGAGCAGGTCGAATCGGCAGACAGCGTGTTTTTCCCCAAATCTAGTTCTCTGGAGGACGTATGAATTCTGTGCAGAAACTAATAAGCAATCGTAAGGATTCTCACATTTCTTTTATGGTATATTGGCGGCACTATGGATGAAAAAATCACAATCATTGAAGGTCCGCCTCCGGTTTTTGAAGCCGTAAACGATGGCTGGGCGCTGGGACTGAATGAAGGTTCTCGTTTATCGGTTCCCGCTCTCACCCGCTTACGCACCTTTAACGGACCTGCGCTTGTAGAGCGCTGCTACCGTGCCTGGAATAGCAAGCTGCCTATACATTTACACTACCGGAATGATATGGGCGTTGAACAGAGCGCTCCCATTCTGGCTGCTCGGAATGTGGAAACGTCTGAAGGGCATGTACTACTTTTATGGGTATATCTGGACCACGATAAGGTGGAATACGAGTTCGATAAAGGGGATGATGAATCGGACGAAGACAACTTCGAATAAAAACAAAAAAGACCGGACGCAAGTCCGGTCTTTTGCTGGAAATGAAAATCGTTTTCATCATATTGACGGGTCTTTGATTCTCATGATAATGTTAATGGGATGAAATTGTGTTCGACATAAACCGTCTACCAAGCGGGCACCCGTTCCGGGGTGCCCGCTTATATTTTTCATAATTCCAGCCTTTTATAGGAGAATACCATGTCAGAGCAGATCAATGCGTTTCAAATTGCGCAAAAACAATTCGACAACGTTGCTGAAATGATGAATCTTGACCCTGGCGTTCGAGAGGTGCTGCGCTGGCCCGCTCGTGAATTTACGTTTCGCGTCCCCGTACGCATGGAAAATGGTGACCTCCAGGTGTTCACCGGTTTTCGCGTCCAGCATAATGATGCGCGCGGTCCCAATAAGGGTGGCATTCGTTTTCACCCAGATGAAACGCTTGATACGGTGCGCGCCCTTTCCATGTGGATGACCTGGAAGTGCGCCGTTGTGGATATTCCTCTGGGCGGAGGAAAGGGCGGTATTGTTGTGGACCCTTCCAAGCTCACATCCATTGAAAAGGAACATCTGTGCCGTGGGTGGGTGCAACAAATGGTCAAGAATCTTGGGCCACGTCAGGACATCCCCGCGCCGGATGTTGGTACCACGCCCCAGATGATGGGCTGGATGATGGATGAGTACTCCAAGCTATCGGGTTATTACACGCCTAGCGCGTTTACCGGTAAACCGGTTGGCGGCGGCGGCTCCCTTGGCAGGACCGAGGCCACAGGCTTTGGTGTGATTTATAACGTGCGCGAAGCTATGAACCACCTCAATATGGATCCAACGAAATCTGTTGCTGCAATTCAGGGGTTCGGAAACGTGGCACAGCATGCGGCCATCGGCTTTGTGGAACTGCTTGGCGGCCGGGTGGCGTGTGTCTCCTGCTGGGATCGGAACGATAAAAAATCTTACACGTACAGTCATAACGAAGGTGTAGATGGCCGGTTCCTGCTCTCGATCACCGACCAGTATGGAACCATTGACAAACAAAAAGCCGCTGAGGGGGGGTATCTTGTCGAAGATGGCAACGCATGGATCTCAAAGGATACCGATGTACTCATTCCAGCAGCACTGGAGAATCAGATCAACGCAGAGACGGTGAAACAAATATCGAACCGTGTCAAAATTGTAGCCGAAGGCGCCAATGGTCCGACGACACCTGAAGCCGACGAGTACTTTAAAGAGAATAAGATTTTTATTATCCCTGATTTTCTCTGTAATGCGGGCGGGGTCACAACCTCCTACTTCGAGGGCGTGCAAAATGATATGAATTTTTATTGGACAAAGCAAGAAGTGCTGAAGCGGCTGGATGAAAGGATAACAGCAGCATTTTCTGATGTGCTTCAAACAGCAGAGAAGGAAAATATCTATATGCGCGATGCGGCATATATCGTGTCGATCCAGCGCGTAGTCAATGCAATGATGATGCGTGGCTGGCTGCACGGCGATTGGTAACAGTGCTGGACGAATTCGAAAAAAACGCGTCCAGCATGGACGCGTTTTTTGTCGTACACTTCGGTTCCTTCCCAGCCGGGAATTACTTCCGTGATATCAATCCTTGTGCGCCTCCAGGCAGATGACACCCCGCGCGCCGACGTGTGCATCATGGACGACGCCCGCGGGTAAATCGAGCCGGTCACCGGCGTTCAGAGTCAACTGTTTTCCCAGTTCGGGCAAGCCAAAGGTGATGCTTCCCTGCACTACATAGATGACCTTGTTGTAGGAATGGGAATGCCCGGAATAAACATCGAATGGACCGTTTGACCACGAATAGGGACTGAGTCCCTCCTCTGCCAGGAGCTGTCTCAAAGCCGATTGAGTGGGTACTGTGGAACCAGCCCACGGTGTCACGACGGGCATGTTCATAGTCTCTCCATTAACTCAATTCGATTCCCAAATGGATCAAAGACATGAGCACGCTTGTATCCATCGAGCGGCGGTTGTGATGTATCGGTTTCATATCCCGCGTTTTGTACAGTCTTAATGAGCAAATCAAGATCATCGACAAGGAACGCCGGGTGTGCTTTGCGTGCGGGGCGAAATTCTGATTCGACGCCAAGGTGAAGCTGCACGTTCCCCGCTTGGAACCAGGCTCCGCCGCGCCTTGCAAGGTCAGGCGGTTTGGGGATTTCGATGAATCCCAGTTGTTCGATATAAAACGTGCGCGCTCTGGCTTCCTCGCCTGGGGGCATGGCAATCTGGACGTGATCTATGGAAAGTATTGTCATAGGTATTTCTGTAAGACGGGACGCTTCGTGCATCCTTACGGCTCTACAGGCAGCCCGGCATCCACCCAGGCGGCAAACCCGCCTAGCATTGCCTCGACGCGGTCATAGCCGTTATGCAAAAGGAGGAACGCCGCACGGGCGCTCTGGTGTTCATCCGGTCAGGTACAGTATGTGATGATCCACTGCTCTTTACTGAGAGGAACACTCGCCAGTTCTCGTTCGATCGCGCCCAGCGGCACGGAGATCGCGCCTGCCACGTGGCTCTCCTCAAAAGCATTCGGACTACGCACATCTACAATAATAGCGGCGCCGCTCTCCAGAGCAGCTCGAGCGTCCTCGACACGGATGCGCGGCACATCTGCATCGGTCTGCGGGAGATTGCCAGCGGGTTCGATGATCGCCGTCGGAGCCAGCGTAGGCAGAACTTGCGTCGGTTGCGCGCTGCAAGCAGATAGCATAAAGATCATAACCAGGGTTACAAAGAGAATTCGCTTTGTTCCATCCATAAAAAATACCTCTACGTAAAATCTTATAACTCGCTGTAGCGATCCACACGTTCACCGATGATCGCCAGGCTGTCATCCCAGAACTTGCGCTTTGTGATATCAATGCCGAAGCGTTTGGCAAGTTTGGCGGCAGTATCTTCGCCGGTGGAGGCGAGCAGGTTTTTGTAATCTTCCACAAATTCTGCGCCGCGCTGTTTGTAAATGGCATACAGACCTGTGGCAAACAACAGACCAAACGCATAGGGGTAATTGTAGAAGGACAAATCAGAAGAGTAATAGTGAGGTTTCCAGGTCCACATGAACTTTTGCAAATAGCGCTCATCCAGCCCATCGCCGTATGCTTCCTTTTGAGCGTGCTCCATGATGTCATTAAAATCATCAGCAGAAAGTTCTGATTTTTCGCGTCGTTCGAAGACTTCTTTCTCGAAGAGGTAGCGAGAATAGATATCCACGACAACCTGCGCCGCGCCCTGAATTTGTGCTTCGAGCACAGCAAGTTCCTCCTGCGGGTCCTGCGTGGAGGCGAGCACCGCTTCGGTGACAATGGTTTCACACATGGTGGAGGCAGTCTCAGCCAGAGTCATGGGCGTGAGCTGCTGGAGAGGGGTCTTATTTGCCTGATATGCACATTCGTTATGGTAGGCATGTCCCAGCTCATGCGCCAGCGTGCTGACCTGATCAAACGAACCGTCAAAGTTGGACAGGATGCGGCTCTCCTTTACGCCCTGCACATCCATGCAGAACGCGCCGCCGCGCTTCCCGTCGCGCTGCTCAGCGTCGATCCAGTTCTGATCGAAAGCGCGTTTAGCAAACGCCGCCAGGTCGGGAGAGAATTTTCCGAAGTTCTCCACGATGAAGTCCCGGGCTTCCTCGAAGGAGTAGACCTTGTCCGTTTTTCCGACGGGGGCGAAGACATCCCACCAGGCAAGCTTTTCTTTACCAATTTTTTTCGCCTTTGCGTTGAAATACCTGCGGAACATGGGGAAGGAATCCCTCATGGCAGCCAGCATGGCTTCGAGTGTTTTACGGTCCATGCGCGCCGCATCCAGTGAAGAATGGATCGCGTCCTTGCGTCCGCGCTTCTTGTTCAGCGTGTTGGCTTCCCCCTTGACGCCGTTCAAACAGGCTGCCAGCGTTTCCTTGACTTCCTCCCAGGCTTTGTTTTCCGCCTCATATGCTCTGCGACGTGTGTCTTCGTCGGGATGTGAGCGCAGATTGATCAGCGCAGGCATGGGCAGTTTCTGGGTTGTGCCGTCTAGCTCGAAATCCACGGAAAGCTGAGATGTGACAATTCCCTGCAGCTTGCCGAAGGCATTTCCACCACTTAGAGAGAGCTCCGCGGCAAGAGCTTCCTCCTCATCACTCATTAAGTATTTGCTTTGTTCAGCCGCTTCCTCCAGAATGAACGCGTGCGCCGCAGCAGATTGGTTGTTATCAATGATTTTGTCCAGCTTTGGTGCAATCTTACCCAACCAGGCGGTGAATTGAGTCATCAACTGGTTCATCGGCAAGCTGGCTTGCTCGAACTCGGAAAGCGTCTTCATGGCGACTTTATCACGCGAATCTGTCGTGACATAAGAATGTATGAACGGGGCGATCGTGGACGAAAGCGTCTGGATTCTGTTGATCTGATCAATGGCTTTGCCAACCAGCGGCGCGAGGTCTTTGGATTTTGTCTTGGCGTCGGTTTTGCTAAGTTTTTTCTTGAAGAATTTCTCGAGTGCCTCGACCTGATTCTTGTAATCCTCGATCGCAGCTTTAAATTCATTTGACTCAAGCGATGGGTAAACGTTGGAAAGGTCCCAGCGTGGGGCAGAGACGGTCATGTAGTTCTCCTGAAAATGAGATGCGATAAGTATATCAAAATGAATATGATTTTAGATGGATGTCCCCTCTTCCCAATGCCACGGTTTCTTTCCCTATCGTTTTGTCTTGCTTGCCTTTTGTTCCTAATGCCTATACAATGAAAACACGCAAATTTGTGGAGGTAGTATGAGACAGGATCGTTTCCTCACAGGCATTTTGATCGGCATCGCAGTGTTGGTGGTGATTGCATTGGCTGTCTTTTTTCTGCGTCAGAGTTCACAATCCTATATT
>DATFHE010000300.1:0-5682 GCA_035248745.1 Anaerolineales bacterium
CGGGCACTGAGTGATCATATCGGTATTAGCCAGAATCATTTGGGTACTCAGTTCAAACGAATAGTCGGCATCCTTCCGAAGGAATTAGCGCGTTTCTACCGCTTTTCCCACGTCCTCCGTTCGATTGACCCCGCACAGCCCGTCGATTGGGCGCATCTAGCGCAGTCGTCTCATTTTTATGACCAATCACATTTCAACAAGGACTTTATAGAATTTACCGGGTACAGTCCAGGCGACTACTTGCGACGACGGCGGCGTGTCCATGCTGAGAATCCAGAACAAGCCCAAAATCTCGGTCAAATGCCAATTGATTGATTTTTTACAATACGCCAGTTCTGCTGCGACATACAATAGAGTCGATTTCATTAATCTCTCAGTGATAACCCAAAGGAGTTGTTATGGGAAAAGTTAGTTTTGACATCAGTATGTCTCTGGATGGATTTATCACCGCTGCCAATCAACGTCCAGAAGAACCAATGGGTGATGGCGGGGAACAATTACATCAGTGGGCATTTAACAGTGACGATGAACGCAACCGTAAGCTCCTGGAAGGGAGCGCCGGGTTAGGAGCCGTTGTTGCAGGCCGACGCACTTACAATGATTCGGTGCCCTGGTGGGGAGCCGATGGTCCGACCGGCTCTGCTCGTATACCTGTGTTCGTTGTTTCCCATACTGTGCCCAATGACATACCGGAGGGTGGTGTGTACACCTTTGTCGCTGGGATTGAATCCGCACTTGTGCGCGCACAGGAAGCCGCCGGAGACAAGGACATAAGTGTGATGGGTGGTGCGAACATCGCACAACAGTTTATCAAGGCGGGTCTGCTTGATGAAATCTCGATCCATCTTGCACCTGTGCTGTTTTGCAGTGGAACACGTCTATTTGAGCATCTTGGCAGCGAGTATATCCAACTCGAAACGACAGAGGTTATGGAAACAAAGGAAGCGACCCATCTGCGCTTTCGCGTCATCAAGTAGGAGACCCGGCGGACCGTTGACTGGAATCAGATCTGGATGGAAGGAAACGTATGATGCAATCGCAGAACGTAGCTCCATCGCCAAGTCGATCATTGACTTCAACGAAACTCGATTTTGGAGGAAGAAGCTAGCCCTGCCGGCGTAGCCACAAGAACGTCAAAACGAAAAATATATCCAGTGCAGCTGCGGGCAAGCCAAGCCAGTTGAATGTACCCGCCCAAACGGCAAGCGCCACAACAATGCCGGCTGCTCCGTGCGCAAGGACGAAACTCCAAACCATCGCGTCCCGCAGCTTGCCGGCTGGAACGTCGCGCGCCAGCCAGGAGATGATTGCCAGGCTTAGAATTACGGCGCCAGCAATGTGAGAGAGCGCGAGACCGGTCGCGTCCGTGCTGGTGCCCAAAATTCCGAGCAGAACACCCGGAGCAAGCAAGAAGCCGAGCCCAAATATCACCTCCGCCACCGCGTGCGCAATGAACACTGTCTTCAATTTCATTGCTTGCCTCCTATCTTAACCCTTTCGTTCTCGATGGATGTGTTTTCACGCATTATGCAAACAGAACCACTACGAATCACTCTTCATTTTGAGTCGGGCAAGCGTCGTTGTCGGTCTGCCGCTAACAGTGAGCGTTACCGGCTGGGGAGAGGAAAGCTCGGAAACAGACTCAAAAATGCGCAGACTCCCAGCCGTCCGGTGCACGCTTTGTTGGGCGCTTTTTAGACCCTCAATGATAAATCCTGCTTTCTCATGTTGAGAAACACAGCGACTATTATCGCCAAATCCAATGTAGAAAAAAGATAAAAAAATGCTGGCAGCCAAACAATGTCAATGCAATAAATAAGAACAAGTAAGTGTAATAACACTAAACCCGAGAAGACAAAACTCCAATAACGTTTTCCCTTCAGCCATAAAATCAGGGACACGCTGAATCCAATGACGAAAAACGCCGTTAGTATCTTCACAGTTGTCAACCCGACATATCGTTCCCTGTAGTCTGTCTCAATATCAATGGCTTCGATCACAGGATCTCTAACTCCAATAGCATAAAAGAAAAAAATCCAAGAAAAAAGGTCGTCAATATATTTAGGACAGTAACGGTTGAGACAACTGTGGTGAATGGTTTTGATGGACTTCTATAAACTCTGTTTTCCATTTTTCTCTGCATAAGCGCCCAACTAGGGTTTATACGAAGTGTGTTCGCATAAAACCCCATCTTCGCTTAAGCACCTTTCAACTATTTGTACAACAGCTAGTACTATACGATGTGCAAATTATACAACCGCTGCCATTCATTTGATCCGGGCTAATGTTACAACTCAGTAGTGTCAGTCGCCGAGCATAACCAGTTGGTTAATGTACCCATTTGGGTAATAGACGTTCTTTTCCCCTCACTCCTATAATCCACTTAATCAACCTCAGAAACAATTCATCTCCCAGGAGCTTAACCCATGGCAAAAACGATCGAGCATGTTCTGGAACTGGCAAAGGATGCCGAGCTGGTGGATATCCGTTTTGTGGACCTGCCCGGGACCTGGCAGCATTTCACGATCCCTACCCATCGTCTAAACCAGCAGTTTTTTGAGGAAGGAATCCCATTCGACGGCTCATCGATCCGCGGCTTCCAGGAGATCCACGAGTCGGATATGCTTCTCAAAGCCGATCCGGATTCGGCGTTCCTCGACCCCACCGCAGAGATCTCCACACTCGTTCTGAGCTGCAACGTCTACGATCCGCTGACCCTGGAAGCCTATACACGTGACCCGCGCTATGTGGCGCTCAAAGCGGAAGATTACCTCAAAAGCACAGGCATCGCCGACACTGCCTACTTCGCGCCTGAAGCGGAATTCTTCGTCTTCGATGGGGTACGTTACTCCTCAGGGACAAATGAAGCGTTCTACTCCATCGACAGCGAAGAAGCCTGGTGGGAAAGCGGGCGCGCCGACCGTCCGAGCTACGGCGGGCAGATCTCCCCGAAGCGAGGCTATTTCCCTGTCCCCCCGACTGACACGTTACAGACTCTGCGCTCCAGGTTCATGCTTGCCATGGAAAAAGCCGGCGTCCAGATGGACCTGCACCACCATGAAGTCGCCACTGCGGGTCAGAGCGAAATGAGCATGTCCTTCACCACGCTCACCCGCATGGCAGATAACCTCCTGCTTTACAAGTACATCATCAAGAACGTTGCCCGCCAGCACGGCAAGACAGTCACGTTTATGCCCAAGCCCTTATTTGGCGACAATGGCTCCGGAATGCACGTCCACTCCTCCTTGTGGAGAGGCGATACCAATGTGTTCCATGAGGAAGACGGCTATGCGGGCCTTTCACAGACGGCGAAGTACTATATCGGTGGTCTGCTCAAGCACGCCCCCGCCTTACTAGCGCTGACGTCACCCACCACGAATTCCTATCGCCGCCTCGTGCCCGGCTATGAAGCGCCGGTCAATATCGCCTATTCGCAGCGCAATCGTTCGGCGATCTGCCGTATTCCCGCCACAAAGAATTACACGACGAAGCGGGTTGAGTTCCGTGCCCCGGACCCGACCTGTAATCCATACCTGGCGTTTTCTGCGATCCTGATGGCAGGTGTGGACGGCATTTGCAATGAGATCGATCCCGGTGATCCACGCGACGTGGATCTCTACGAACTGCCGGTGGACGAGAAGGAAAAGATCAAACAAGTACCCAGCTCCCTCAGCGAAGTGTTGGACGCGCTCGAGGCAGATCACGAGTTTCTGCTCCAGGGCGGCGTCTTCACCACCGACCTGCTTGAGGAATACATCAAATACAAGCGTGTCCATGAAGTGGATGCTGTCCGCCTGCGCCCGACGCCGCATGAATTCGTGTTGTATTTCGATTGCTAGCTGCATGTCATTGCGAGGGCTGGCGCTCCTATCGGGATCCAGCCTGAAGCAATCTCATGTTTTGCGATGAGATTGCTTCGCCCTAAAGGCTCGCAATGACATAATAAAGTGAGAGACAGACCTAGGAATACTCGGTCTGTCTTCAAAAAGCCTATGTCACTCTTTATCTCCTCCTTCATTCTCGCCATCGCCTTCTGTGCCCCTCCCGGTGTGATCACCGCCGAGACGGTTCGTCGAGGAACAACCCGGGGATTTACCCCTGCCTTATTTGTCCAGTTTGGTTCTCTGGTTGGAGATACCACCTGGGCGATCATTGCCCTTACGGGTCTCGCATTCCTTGTTCAGAATAATCTGGCAAACATCATGCTCAGCCTGGCGGGTATCCTGCTGATGCTCAAGCTTTCCTGGGACGCGATTCAGGATGCGCGTCACGGAATGGGGCTCGAAATGTCCCTGACTGAGTCTTCTCGTGGGGATTTCGCGAACGGTGCGTTCCTTTCCCTTGGGAACCCGATGAACATCGTCTTTTGGACCGGACTCGGCACGACTGTGTTTGCATCCATTTCCGGAAAACCTCAACCTATCGACTTTGCGATCTTTTTTGCCGGCTTTCTCGGTGGCGCTATTCTCTGGTGCTTCGTGATGGCAGGGCTTGTCGCCTGGGGCCGCAGGTTTGTCACACCGCTATTTTTCCGCTGGGTGAATTTTGCCTGTGGAATTGCTCTTGGATATTTCGCTCTGCAGCTAGGTACGAAACTGTTACAAACTCTGTAGTAACCTGCGCTTGCGTGGATGACCAACCAATGGGAAAATCGTCCCCAACCCGGCAACGGGTGTCTCGTGCAATGGCGACACAACCTTTCCCATCTTCCCCTGACGAAACGGACCCGCGTCCACTCGAAGCGCTGGCAAGCCTCAACCAGATCAGCAATGCCATCAACCGGATCGGTTCCGAGGATTCGGACCAGATGGATTGGAGTCTGCAATTGATCGTGGATAGTGCAATCCGCGTAATACCGGGCTCCTCCGCAGTCATTTACACATACGACAATAAGACAGGCAGCTTCGAAAACAATTCGCGCGTCTCGGCGGAACCGGAAGGAAGAAAACCCGCTTTTGTGAGGGATCAGCCAGATGACGCGCCGCGTCCGCATGGGATCGGCATGCGAGCGATTCAGCGCCGACGCCGTTGCTTTTCATACGAAGAGCCCGATCTCCGCGTCCATCCCTATCATGCCGCTCTGGGCGTCAAGGCTGTGGCGTGCTTTCCACTGGTCGTGGCAGAACAGGCAGTGGGGCTTTTATATATTTCCCTGCACGAGGAACGCCAATTTACCCACCTTGAGCAGCTCCTGCTTGATAATTTCGTCAACCAGGCAGCCATGGCGATTTATCATTCCAGGCGGCTTGCCGGAATCCAGCGCGACCTGATTCGCAAAGATGAGGAATTAAACCAGCTCCGCCGGGCGGGGTTGTTGATCTCCTCACGGCTGCGTCTCGAGGAAACCCTCGACTCAATTCTGCATCTGGCGCTCGAAATCACGAATGCACAATACGGTATTTTTCGTCTTCTCGACAAAAAAGGCAAATACCTTGTCACGCGTGCCGTCTCGGGCAGAAGTCTGGAACGGCCGCTGGTCGAAAAGCTGCCTGTAGATGGGAAGAGTATCATGGCACATGTAGCGCGCACGCGGGAGTCGGTGCTGATCTCAGACCTGCACCAGGAGCCCTGGTCAAGCATCTATTATCCGCTCGACTCAAAGCTGGAGATGCGTTCCGAATTAGCTGTCCCTCTCATCAACGCCAGCGGGCGTCTGGAAGGCGTTCTCAACCTCGAGAGTCC
>DATFHE010000301.1:0-2152 GCA_035248745.1 Anaerolineales bacterium
CACTTGAACCGCGCGAATGCCCCGCTTCATAGAGGTAGGAGTCAAATTCGCAGCCCAGAACTTGTATCAAAGAAATATAGACGCTCCAAATCAAGTTGGGCGCGCACCCGTTGTCCTGTTTGAAAATTCATGTCAAGGGGACAGAGTGCGGAATAGGTCCAGCGTCCGGTGCGGAGCTGAACCGTCTGGGTGCGGTGAACGTAATCGGGTTCAAACGATTCCACTTCTGCTGGCAGACCGATGCCGTTGGTCGAAGTTTCCACTGCTGAGATGTTAACCGCTTCCTGCCGCATCCCCAGCGTTACAGGTTGACTATCCTGGACAATGCGATTCACGCGTTCGGGAAGAGGAATTCGATATTCACCCAGCACCAATTTATCCCCAACGATAGAGCCGCCCGAAAGCAGACTCATCGGCGGCAATCCTAAAAATCCCGCGACGAAGGCATTGACAGGGTTATCCATGATGTCCTGGTACGTGCCCACTTGCTCTACCCGCCCCTGGTGCATGATCACGATCTGGTCGGCGAGGGCAATTGCTTCCACCTGGTCATGAGTGACGTACAGGCTGGTGATGCTGAACCGACGGAGCAGGCGCTTGATCTCGGAGCGGGTTTGCACGCGTAACTTTGCGTCGAGGTTCGAGAGCGGTTCATCCAGCAGAAGCAGGCGCGGCGCCCGGACAATCGCACGCGCAATCGCTACCCGCTGTTTCTCGCCGCCGGAAAGTGTTCCAACCTTTCGCGGCAATAACTCATGGAAACCGATCCCCATCAGCTCCGATGTGTACTGAATGCGCTCGCGCGTTTCCTCATCACTGACCTTGTTGATTCGAAAGAAAAAAGACAGATTCCCCCGGCTGTTGAAGTTCGGGTACAGAGCATAGCCCTGGAAGACCATGCCAATTTCGCGATCCTTTGGTTCGATCGTTTGCACATCCTCGCCGTCGTACAACACCTTGCCAGAATATTCCTTGTTGAGTCCGGCAATCACGCGCAGCAAGGTGCTTTTTCCACAGCCGGACGGACCCACAACGACAAACGTCCTGCCGTTGGGAATCTTTAGATTCACATGATCCAGCGCCGCCACTCCTTTACCGCTTCTTGCAGGGAGATCCTCCTGCATGCGGTTCTTCTCGATCTTGAGCAAACGGTCGACCGGATCCTGCGTAGGCGCATCATACGTTAAGCTAACGTCTATAAGCTCGATCTTAGCCATTATCTTCTTTCGCGGATACGTCGGATTGTATCACCGGCGCAGCGAATGAAATGTCAGGGAAACGCATCAAATGCTATACTTAACCTTAAAGGAGAACCGTATGTTACAGGCAGAATATCTATCGATAACAGAGCTCGAAGCAGGCTTGGACGATATCCGCCGGGCGCCAAAAGATCATGGCATATTAAAGATGATCGTATGTAGACCCGATGTGGAAGAGAGACAAGTGTTACAGGAAGGCAGGCTTGACCTTCTAGAGGGTCTCGCGGGTGATAATTGGAAACCCCGCGGCAGCCGGCACACACCTGATGGATCCGCAAATCTCTACGCACAAATCACCGTGATGAATTCCCGAGCCATTGCGCTATTGGCGCAGCGCGAAGAACGCTGGGCGTTGGCTGGAGACCAGCTCTATGTCGATTTCGACTTGAGCGAAGATAATATCCCTCCGGGTACACAGCTTGCAATTGGTTCCGCAATGATTGAGGTTTCTGCCCAGCCGCACTCCGGCTGCAAAAAGTTTTCTGATCGGTTCGGCGTGGAAGCGATTAAGTTTGTCAACTCGCCCGAAGGGAAACGGCTGCATCTGCGAGGCATCAATGCACAGGTAGTTCAGGCGGGTGTTATCCGTGTCGGAGATGTGGTGAAAAAGATCGATGGTAAAGTCCAACAAAGTTAAGGTCTATCTCGAAATAGGCCAGAAGCGAACCTTTGCTGGCGCGCTGGACTGGCCCGGTTGGTGCCGCAGCGGGCGGGATGAAGAATCCGCGTTGCAAGCACTGTTTGATTATGGTCCGCGTTACGCTCGCGCGCTCCGTTACGCCCGGCTTGGGTTCCAGAGTCCGGACGATGTTTCGTATTTCGTGGTGGTCGAACGGCTCAAGGGCAACGCGACTACGGACTTTGGCGCGCCGGGGACTCCACCATCCGCGGAT
>DATFHE010000302.1:0-6282 GCA_035248745.1 Anaerolineales bacterium
AGAAACTGTCCATCCATCTTTTCCATTGTTTTTCGCCTGACGCTCTCCATGTCAGTGCGCCCCGCGCCGCCCAAACTGACGTTCGAGCATATCGACCGAGAGGTGGATCATCGTGGGTCTACCGTGGGGACAGGTGCGCGGCGAGTCGCAGGTTTCCAGGTCGATCAACAGAGCACGTTGCTCTTCGGTTGACAGCGCCTGTCCAGCCTTGACCGCCATCCGTTTGCAAACGCGCGCCGCCAGTTTCGCCTCAATCTCGTTTTGGAGCGGCGATTCATCCTCCTCGAAATCTTCGACCAGCGCACGTAGCGCTGCGGCGGGATCACTCCCCATGAATAAGGCGGGCATGGCGCGCACCTGGAAGGTGTTTGGACCGAACTCCTCCACGTCGAACCCGAAGTGTTGCAGGAGCGGTAATTGGGTAAGCAGCAACTGGGCGGAGGGGGAGGGCAAAGTGACTGCGACCGGCGTGAGTAAAGACTGTGATGGTATGTTCTTTTGCGCGTGCTGCGCCATCAGCTTCTCAAACAGAACCCGTTCGTGTGCGGCGTGCTGATCCACGAGATACAGACCATCGGGACCTTCGGCAACGAGGTAGGTAGCGCCGATCTGCCCCACGAGGCGGAGAAGAGAAATCCTTGTATGTTGCGAAGTTGTACTGGAGAGTTGCGCCGTATTTGAAGGCGGCGAACTAATATCTGAGGTCTGTTCTCCCGTCTCGGAGGAGGGACCACTGCCAACTGTCAATTCTTCATCATGCCCGATCTTCCAATCCAATCCGGTATGGTGAGGCTGCTCCGGAGGAATGGTCCGCGTGGTTCCCCACAGCGATGCGGCAACATGCGGGACAGGGGAATATGCCAGCAGCGCCTTTCGCACCGAGCGCTGTACGAAGCTGAAGACCCTGTCCTGATTCCGGAAGCGTACTTCAGCTTTCGCCGGATGGACGTTGACATCCACTTCTGCCGGGGGAATTCCCAGAAAAAGCGCGGTGAGTGGGTACCGCCCCACCATCAACAACGTGTGATATGCCTGTAGGAGGGCGGCGCTGAGGGAAGCATCATGCACCCAGCGCCCGTTGATAAAAAATGTGATTTCCCTGCGGTTGGAGCGCGTCAGAGAAATGGGACTGACAAACCCGGTGAGACTCAACCCATCCTCTTCTGCCATGACTTCCAGCATTTGTTTTGCCACATCTACCCCGTACAACGCGGCAAGGATGGCGCGCCGGTCACCATCACCGGATGTCTGCAGAACAGCATTTCGTCCATCGGAGAGCTTGAACCGTTTTCCGGGATACGCCAATGCATAGCGGGTCACCAGCACGTCGGTCGCGCGGCGCTCCGTCGTGTCGCTCTTCAGGAACTTCAAACGGGCAGGGACGTTATAGAAGAGATCTTCTACGCGCACGGTCGTGCCGACTGTCGTACCGACCTTCACCAGGTTGCCGGCGATGCCTCCTTCCACGCGCAGGCGCGCTCCTTCCTGTTCGTGCTGTACGCGCGAGGTGACGGTCATCCTGGACACGGAAGCGATGGATGCCAGGGCTTCGCCGCGAAATCCGAGCGTAGAGATGGAAAAAAGCTCGTCGGCGCGCGCCAGTTTGGAGGTCGCATGGCGGGAGACCGCCAGCTCAAGTTCGGCAGAAGGAATGCCAGCCCCGTCGTCGGCGACTTCAATCAGCTTCTTCCCTGCCTCTTCGATCGTGACCACAATCGACCGCGCTCCTGCATCCAGAGAATTTTCCAGCAACTCCTTTACAACCGAAGCCGGCCTCTCGATGACTTCCCCCGCTGCAATTTGCGAAGCGACTTCCGGCGATAGCAAGCGAATAGGCATACAGAGATTATAACTCCGGGCGCTATAATATTGTCATGATGAGGCGCTGCTTACTCTTAACTATGCTATTACTGATCTCGTGTTCCATGCTTGCCACACCGGTCGCTTTGCCCCCACCCACACTTGTCCTTCCCACCGCAACAGCCGTCTCACCCACTCCATTGCCCGCTCCCACGCTGGCAGCGTTTGAGCAATATACGATTGATTACTTGCGCAGTCGGACCTATGGCGGCGGAGTGATCCAGGTCCTGGAGAAATTGACAGAAACCGACTCATTCACCAGCTATTCCATCCACTATGCAAGTGACGGTCTCAACATCTTTGGTTTTATGAATGTGCCAAAAGGCATCGGACCCTTTCCCGTCATTATTTCCATTCATGGCTATGCGGCATACGGAACATACAATCCCTTCAATCCCGCGCAGGACTCGGCTGATGTACTTGCTGAAAATCAATTTATTGTCATCCGCCCCGGTCTGCGCAATCATCCACCTTCAGACCCTGGCGACAACCTACTGCGGGTGGGCATGGCTGTGGATGTGATGAATCTGATCGCGCTTCTCAAAGCAAAGGATGCTTTGCCCCCCGAACTGGCGAACGCAAACACAGACCGGATCGGGCTATGGGGCACAAGCATGGGAGGCGAAATCGGGCTGCGTGTCATTACCCTCAGCCCGGACGTCAAAGCGGCAGTGCTCTTCTCCCCTCTCAGCGGATACAGTGACCGGAACGCCCGGCAGCTGTATGAGATCCTCGGCGATGAAGAATTCGCAAAGGATTTTACTGTCCCTCTGGAAATGCTCGACCGTATTTCCCCTATGTATCACTATTACAAGATCACATCTGCTGTACAACTCCATCATGGGACGGCAGATACCACTGCGCCGATTTCGTGGGCTACGGAAACCTGCGACTTTCTCAAGGCTGCGGCGGTCTCTGTCGAATGCATCTTTTATCGGGATGCCGGGCATATATTCGGCGGGGAAACACTTCAACAATTGCGCCAGAAAGCCCTGGAGTTTTATCGCCTTCATCTTTACCAGTGAGTCATGGACAGGCCATGACGGGAATCGGAGCAAACGCATGAAGCGTATTTTATTGGTGATGAGCTTTATCCTCACAGCCTGCACCTCTGTACCCCAATCTCCCACAATGACACAGACATTTCCAGTCACACCTACATTCACCGCGAGTCCGATACCGACAGCCACTATTACACCCGTACCCACGTTCTCGCCGACTCCCGATCCCTATTATTTCTGGAGCATTGATTATCTGCGTACACGCGCCTACGGAGGCGGGCAGATCGAATTTTTGGAAGTGATGGCACAAAACCTGTACTTCACACGCTATTTGATGCGCTATCCCAGTGATGGTCTGAATATTTACGGCTTTGCAGACATCCCCAACGACGAGGGTTCGCATCCAGTGGTGATCGCGCTGCATGGGTACATTGACCCGACAATCTACTTCACTCTGGATTACACCACGCATTATGCAGATGCCATCTCAAGCGCGGGCTACATCGTCCTGCACCCCAACCTGCGCGGGTACACGCCCTCCGATGGCGGTGAGAATCTTCTTCGGGTTGGCATGGCGATCGACGTGCTCAACCTGATCGCCCTGGTGCAGTCGCAGAGTGGAGGGACGGGTCTATTAAGAACGGCAAGACCCGACCGTATTGGTCTATGGGGGCACAGTATGGGAGGCGGCATCACCACGCGCGTTCTGACGGTAACGGATGACGTCCGCGCCGCAGTGTTGTATGGGGCAATGAGCGGCGACGACCGAAAGAATTACGAGGCGATCTTCGGATGGTCCGGGCAAACGCGCGGGCTGGAAGAATTGAACGTGCCCCTCGAGGCGTTGAATCGCATCTCACCCATGTACTTTTTCCAGAACATCACAGCGGCGGTCAGTATCCACCACGGCACGGCAGACGCTACCGTTCCATTAGATTGGTCTGTCCTCACCTGTGACCAGCTCACGGCGCTTGGCAAGAGCGTGGAATGTACCTATTATCAGGATATGCCGCATACCTTTTACGGCACAGGCGATGAGGAGTTCATACAAAACACAGTACGGTTTTTCAATCAGCACTTGCAGGCACCTTAACCTTGCAAAGTTTTTCAGTATAATCATCGTATGAGATTTACCACTTTATTTTTCGATTTGGATGATACTCTCTATCCATCCTCAACAGGACTCTGGCCGGCAATCAAGGATCGCATGACCCTCTACATGATCGAGCGGCTGGGGCTTCCGGAAAGCGACGTCCCCTTTTTGCGGGAACAGTACTTCAAAATGTATGGGACGACATTGCGCGGCCTGGAGGAACGACACCAGGTAGATAAACAGGATTTCCTGGCGTACGTGCATGACCTGCCTCTCACAGAATACCTGTGCCCCAATCCGGTGGTTCGCGAGGTGATCGCGTCTCTGCCGACCCGCAACTTCATCTTTACCAATGCGGACGTTGCCCATGCCCGCCGCGTCCTTACCGCACTCCAGCTGGATGATCTCTTCGAGACCGTAGTGGACATCAATGCGATATCTCCGTATTGCAAGCCGATGCCTGAGTCCTTCGCGATTGCCATGGACCTCGCCGACGAGCCGGACCCGCGCAAATGCGTCATGATCGACGACCTGCCGCGTACCACGCGGGCTGCCCTCCAGGTGGGGATGGCGAGCCTGCTATATGGCTGTGACGAACCCACAGAGGACGCCAGCGGTGTCTTTACCGATTGGACGCACCTGCCCATCCTTTTAGGAGATTGAAGTAAGGCGGGATGACATCCCCAAGGGGGTAAGGTTTACAAATCATATACGTCGTTCCTACACATTCGTAACAATTCATTCATCAGTTATTAATCACGGCATAGTATCTTTGTCGTGTTTTCGTTAACCATTTATGGAGGCACATGTGAATAACACGACCAAAACCATTTTGGGGGCATTTGTAGGGCTAATCCTGCTTGCCGGAGCGTTTTCCGGTGGATTTATTGCCGGACATCTTATGCCAGGAACCGGTCAGTTACCGGTACTGAGCGATTTCATTCCCGGGGCGCCAGGCGTACAGCCGGAACAGCAGGCGTCCACCCCTGATGAGCTGGAAACACTTTTTGCACCGTTCTGGGAAGCCTGGAACGTTGTCCACGATCAGTATGTGGAACAGCCTGTGGACGATCAGCTTTTGATGCAGGGTGCGATCCGCGGCATGATGGACGCCCTGGGCGACCAGCAGACGTTTTACATGGAGCCGCAGGTCTATGAAAATGAGACATCCTCCCTCCAGGGTCAATATGAAGGCATCGGCGCTTATGTAGACACCGAAGGAGACTATCTCACAATCGTAAGCCCAATCGAGGGTTCTCCCGCCGAACAGGCAGGTCTGCTGCCCGGTGACAAGGTCATTGCGATCGATGGCGAAGACATGACCGGTGTGACTCCTGAGGAAGCGCGCTTGAAAGTGCTGGGTCCGGAAGGGACATCCGTTACTTTAACGGTGGCACGCGAAGGGGAGTCATCGACGCTCGAGTTCAGTATTACCCGTGCCGAGATCGAAATCCGCAGCGCGGAAGGGAAAATGCTCGAGGATAATATCGGGTATGTGGATATCAACACCTTTGGTGAACAGACAACCCGGGAATTGCGCGCCACACTGGATGAGCTTCTCAGCCAAAACCCCCGAGGTATCATTATTGATTTGCGTAATAATCCGGGTGGATATTTGAGTACGGCTGTCGAGGTCTCTTCCGAGTTTATCGAAGAAGGTGTTGTCTTATACGAGGAATATGGCGACGGGCGGCGCGATGAGCACAAAGCACTCGGAAATGGTCAGGCAACTGATATTCCGCTCGTGGTGTTAATTAATGAGGGTTCCGCTTCTGCCTCAGAAATTCTGGCAGGCGCCTTGCAGGATTATGACCGCGCTACACTCGTTGGAGTCAAATCCTTTGGGAAAGGCTCCGTGCAGAACTGGGTGCCTCTCTCTAATAACCAGGGCGCGGCGCGTGTTACGATTGCTCGATGGCTTACGCCAGACGAACGCCTGATTGACCACCTTGGCTTGGAACCGGATGTAGTTGTCGAGATGTCGCCGGAAGATTTCGAATCGGAACGTGATCCGCAGCTGGACGCGGCAGTCCAAACCCTGCTCGCAATCCTCGAAGGCAATGCCATTCCTACGTCGCAGCCTACATCCATCCCGGCGTTTACAGCTACACCCGTCCAGTAGCGTACCTTAGCGTTATTTGAAAGGAAGAAACCATGTTTTTCTTTGATCCCATGTATCTATGCTTCATGATCCCTGCGCTTGCGCTGATGGGATTCGCCTCCTGGTATGTGCGGCACGCCTACAACAAGTGGAGCCAGGTACGCGCTACCAGCGGGTTGACGGGGCATCAGGCAGCCGAGCGGCTGATCTCTACGGGTAATCTTTAT
>DATFHE010000303.1:0-3345 GCA_035248745.1 Anaerolineales bacterium
CATCATCTTAACAGACTCTATCGGGTATTTCCCCACTGCGGTCTCGGCAGAAAGCATCACTGCATCGCTGCCGTCGAAGACCGCGTTCGCCACGTCAGAGGCTTCGGCGCGGGTCGGCAGTGGGTTGGTGATCATCGATTCGAGCATCTGCGTGGCGGTGATCACCAGCCTGGCGCGCAGGTTGGCAGCGCGGATGATATGCTTCTGCTGCACCGGCACGCGCTCCGGGGGGAGTTCCACGCCCAGGTCGCCGCGCGCCACCATCACTCCCTCCACGTTTTCCAGGATGTCGTCGAGATTATCCAGCGCCTCCGCCTTTTCCAGCTTGGCAATCAGGAGCGGCAGGCGTTTGCCCTGGGAAAAGCGCTCCACCGCCGAGCGGACCTGCAGAACGTCGTCCACGGTCCGCACAAATGAAATGGCGACTGCATCGACTCCCTGAGCAATACCAAACGCCAGGTCCTCTTCATCTTTCTCGGTGAACCCCGCGATGTGCAGCCGCACGCCGGGCAGGTTGATGCCCTTATGAGAAGACAACACACCGCCAACCACCACCCTGGCAGTCAGCGCGCTCTGACCATCCACGGACAGCACTTCCAGTGCAAGGCGACCGTCATCAAGCAGGAGCCGGTCTGTGCTCTGCACGGAATCGAACAGTTCTCGAAAATCCACAGGGATGGTTTTCGTGCCGGTCTCTGGTTCCGGGGTCTCGGCAGTGTAAAGCGTGACATTTTCACCCTCGGTGAGCAGCAAGGGAGCTGCCAATTTCCCCACACGAATCTTCGGTCCCTGTAAGTCCTGAAGAATCCCGATGGAAACACCAAGTTTTTCCGAAACTTTGCGGATGCGGGCAATCCACTCAGCGTGCTGCTCGTGTGTGCCATGTGAAAAATTCATTCTGGCGACGTTCATCCCAGCCAGAATGAGCTTCTCGATGATGTCTTCGCTCTGGGAGGCGGGCCCGATCGTAGCGACAATTTTTGCCTTACGCGACATAATGCGTTCCTGCAAACTCTAAAGGTTTTGAAATCATTTCATGTTCAACACATCGCGAATGGAGGGAAGTGCCCAATCGATGGTTTCCTTATCGATCACCAGCGGAGGCGCAAAGCGGATGACGTTATCATGTGTCTCTTTAGCGAGGATACCGCGTTCCTGCATCGCTTCACAGAAGCGGCGAGCACCGTTCGCTTCCGGCTTCAACTCGACGCCAATCAGAAGACCTTTGCCGCGCACCTCTTTTACATGCGGGCTGGGGATCTCCGCCAATTGCTCCATAAAATACTCGCCAAGTTGCAGGGAACGTTCTGCCAGCTTTTCCTCACGGATGACGCGCAGCGCTGCCCGCGCCACGGCTGCTGCCAATGGATTCCCACCGAACGTGGACCCATGCTCGCCCGGCTGGAATAAGCCCAGCAAATCCCTGTCCGCTAAGACAGCCGAGACCGGATAAAACCCGCCTGCCAGCGCCTTCCCGACAATGGTCACCTCCGGGCGGACGTCCTCATGCTGCGCGGCAAACAATTTTCCTGTTCGCCCAAGACCCGTCTGTATTTCATCCGCCATGAGCAGTACATTGTTCTTCTTACAGATTTCAGCAACGTTCTTTAGATAGCCTTCCGGCGGGATAATGACTCCACCTTCGCCTTGTATTGGCTCCAACAGGACCGCAGCTGTGTTCGGCGTAATCGCGTTTTCAATCGCTTCGGCATCCCCGTAAGGGACACTTACAAATCCCGGTGTGAACGGACCGAAGTCATCGCGATACAGCGGCTCAGAGGAAAACGTGATAATCGAGATGGTCCGCCCGTGGAAGTTACCTGCCGCCGTGATGATCTCCGCCTCATGACGCGGCACACCTTTGACCTGATACGCCCACTTGCGCGCCAGCTTGAGTGCGGTCTCTACAGCTTCCGCTCCACTGTTCATCGGCAGGGACATCTCGTAGCCGGTCATCTCGGAGAGTTCCTTGTAAAGGAGCGGCAGTTGGTCGTTGCGGAAGGCGCGCGAGGTGAGGGTCACTTTCTGTGCCTGTTCCAGCAAAGCCTTCAAAATTTGTGGATGGACATGTCCCTGGTTGACTGCCGAATAGGCAGAGAGACAATCAAGGTACTTCCTCCCATCCACATCATAGACCCAAACGCCCTCTGCCCGTTCGATCACCACGTCCAGCGGATGATAATTATGAGCCCCGTATTCTTCTTCGATGGCAATAAACTCTTTTGTATTCATTCATTCACCTTTTAATTAACACGAAGGGCACAAAAGTCACGAAGGAAAAGTCAGGGAGAAGAAAAAACTTTGTCTACTTCGTGTCCTTTGTGTTTAAATTTTTACATCACATCAAACAAACGCGCCAGAATCGCCTTCTGAGCATGCATTCGGTTATGCGCCTGTGGGAAAATGACCGAATGCGGACCATCCGCCACCTCGTCTGTAAGCTCATGGTTGCGATGCGCGGGGAGACAGTGCATCGCGATCACATCTTTATCTGCTTCACTGACGAGCTGCGCGTTGACCTGATAGGGCGGGAAGACCTGCTCGCGCCTGGCGGCTTCCTCCTCCTGCCCCATCGACGTCCAAGTGTCGGTGTAGATCACCTGCGCGCCTCTGACAGCTTCATGCGGATCGCGTACAAAGGTCAGTTTTGAGCCGGTCTCTTCGGCAATCTCTTTCGCAAGTGCAACAGCTTTGGGCGTAATGTCATAACCATCAGGATTCCCAATGGTAAAGTTCCAGCCCAGCTTCATGCAGACATGCATCAGCGAGACCGCCACATTGTTCCCATCACCTACATATGCCACATGCAAGCCTTTCGCCTTGCCAAACTTCTCCTGGATGGTCAGCGCATCGGCCAGCCCCTGGCAGGGATGATTGTAATCGCTCAATCCATTGACCACGGGGATCTCAGACCACTGCGCCAATTGCAGAATATGCTCATGATCAAACACGCGCGCCATCAAGGCATGGACATACCCTGAAAGTACGCGTGCGATATCCGCAATTGACTCGCGCTTGCCGAGCCCGATCTCATTGGGCGAGAGATAGAGCGCATCCCCGCCGCAGTGACGCATCGCCATATCGAATGAGACGCGCGTCCGCAGGCTGGGTTTCTGGAAGATCATGCCCAACACTTTTCCCTTGAAATACGGCGGATTGCCTTTCTTGAAATATTCCTCTTTGAGCTTGATGGATAAATCGAGCAGTTCCTGCACCTCCCCCGAGGATAAGTCAGAAATAGCCAGAAAATGTTTCATGCAATCTCCTTGTATACGAAGTATAACGTGAATGCACAAAAATGAGTTATCTTACATATCATTATTCTTAGTGACGTCTGTTAAGGAA
>DATFHE010000304.1:0-3480 GCA_035248745.1 Anaerolineales bacterium
TATAACACCTCCAAGGCTGGGTTGGCAACGTACCTCGAAGCGCTGCGCAATCGTCTGACGCGCTATAGCGTCAGTGTGCTAACGGTAAAGCCGGGTTTTGTGCAGACCGAAATGCTCAAAGCCGCGCAAGGTCCGACTCCCTTCACGGTCCCGGTGGAAAAGGCTGTGGAAGATATCTGGCAGGCGATGAAAAAACGGAAGCAGGTGATCTACACGCCTCCAATCTGGCGCTGGATCATGCTGTTGATTCAATTTATACCTTCCTTCATCTTCAGGAGATTATCGTTTTAGTGGGGAGTCCAATAGGTTGCCGTATAAATTCAGGAACACATCCCCCGGACAATCTTTGACTCCAGAGTTCGCTCATATAGAAATGAATATGCCGCTCACATGGAATAATTTCACACAACTG
This sequence comes from Anaerolineales bacterium, assembly GCA_035248745.1. Classification (GTDB taxonomy): domain Bacteria; phylum Chloroflexota; class Anaerolineae; order Anaerolineales; family Villigracilaceae; genus Defluviilinea. The sequence continues at coordinate 413 of DATFHE010000304.1, forward strand.
GAAAACTTTGGTCATTCTTTACGCGCATCTTCCTATCGGTTTTGTCCGACCCGCATCGAGGAGATTTGTGAGGTCTTTCGCCTAGCACAGGAGGCAGGACTTACAGTCACCGCGCGCGGCGCCGGGAGGAGCTACAACGACGCATCGCTGAACGGCGGCGGCATCACGCTGGACCTTTCAAAACTGAATCGGATCCTCCAATGGGACTCATCCTCAGGTGTGGTGCGCTGTGAGCCCGGCGTCACGCTCGAGCAGTTATGGAAGTGCGTGGAGCCCGAGGGCTGGTGGCCGCCAGTTGTCTCAGGCACGATGAAGACCACGTTAGGCGGCTGTCTCGCGGCGAACATCCATGGCAAAAACAATTACCAAAAGGGTCAGATTGGGGAACATGTTATCGAGTTCACTGCACTTCTACCTACTGGTGAAGAAATTACCTGTAGCCCGAGGAAGAACCCTGACCTGTTCTACAGCATGATCAGCGGGCTTGGTATGCTGGGCATCTTTACGTCTATCACTATGCAAATGAAACATATAGAGTCCGGGCTTTTGAGAGTACATGCTTGGCACGTACATAATCTGCACGAACACCTCACTTTCTTGCTTGATCAGGCACCCAGGCACGATTACATAGTTGGTTGGATGGATTCGATGAACGGAGGAAAGCACCTGGGTCGAGGCCAAGTCCATAGCGCAGATTACCTGCATGCTCAGGAAGACCCGAACCCGCAGAAGACCGTGCAGTTGAATCATCAGGTTTTGCCATCACGCATTTTTGGCGTTTTCCCCAAGTCCATTTTGTATCTATTCATGATGCCTTTCGCAAACAACCTGGGGTGGCGAGGAGTGAGTACGGCGAAGTATGTTGCTTCCCTTCGGGAGCATACCTACCTGCAATCTCATGCAGCCTTTCACTTCCTGTTGGACTACATTCCAAATTGGGAGCGTGCGTATGGACGCGGTGGATTGATCCAATATCAATCCTTTTTGCCGAAAGAAAACGCCGAAGACGCATGGCGCGAGATGATCGAGCTATCTTTGAAACGCGGTTTGCCGTCCTATTTGGGCGTCACGAAACGGCACCGGCCCGATGAATTCCTGTTCACCCATGGAGTGGATGGCTTTTCACTGGCGCTGGATTTCAAAGTGACAGATGCAAATCGGTCGGCGTTAAGCAAAATGTTGAAAGACTTTGACGAAATTGTCCTCCAGGCAGGCGGACGGTTCTACTTTGCCAAGAACAGCGAGACCTCCGCCGAAGCGGCACGCACCTTTTTGGGTGATGAAACCATTCGGAAGTTTAGGGACCTCAAGAAGCGTTGCGACCCGGATCATCTATTGGAATCTGATTTATTCAGAAGAGTGTTTGGATAAAAACGTTTGACAGACAAATATGACCTTATCGTGATTGGCGGGGGACCCGCCGGGGAAAAGGGTGCAGCCAAAGCCGCTCAGTATGGAAAGCGGGTTGCGTTGATCGAGCGCGAACCGTATCTGGGCGGTGCCGGAATCAATACGGGTACAGTCCCTTCGAAAACATTGCGGGAAGCTGCTCTGTATTTTTCAGGCCTACGGCAGCGCGGCTTGTATGGGCTTGATTATTCCCTCAAGGATAACTTGACGGTCAAAGACTTCATGTACCGCGAGCGCAGGGTCGTGCGGAAAGAACGAAAGATGATCGCAGAGCATCTCGATGAGCATGATATTTCCATCCTTCATGGAGAAGGCTCTCTCAAGGATAAAAACACGGTTATCGTAAAATCCTCAAAGGAGGAAAAAGAAATCGCAGGCGAGGTCCTTTTGATCGCCACGGGGTCTTCTCCTCACCATCCAGCGGAAATCCCCTTTGATGGAAAGCTGATCTTTGACTCCGATACTATCCTGAACATGAAGAGTATTCCCAGGAAAATGGTTGTAGTGGGCGGAGGCGTGATCGGTACAGAATACGCGTCCATCTTTACAGCGCTTGGCATTCGGGTAACCCTGATCGAACCAAAGGGGCGCATTGTTTCTTTTATCGATTCGGAGATCGGGCAGCGCCTGATGGACCAGCTGTTAAAACTTGGCATTGACTTTATTTTCGATGACAAGATGGCTTCCATTGAAGCGCGCAACGATCATGTCCACTTGACCTTGGAAAAAGGCGGCAAGAAGGATTTTGATGTGGCGCTCATCGCGGCAGGCAGACAAAGCAACGTGGAAGGATTAGGGTTGGAGCAGGTGGGGGTGAAACTGGGTAATCGTGGGTTGATCCTCGTGGATGAGAACTACCAGACAAATATTCCAAATGTTTATGCGGTAGGCGATGTGATTGGCTTTCCCGCTCTGGCATCTACGTCGATGGAGCAGGCGCGTGCGGCAGTCGTCAACGCGTTTGATCTTAAGTACAAGGAAAAGCTGGCTCCCTTTTTACCTCTGGCTGTATATGCCATCCCCGAGATTTCGACGGTCGGCCTGACAGAAGATGAATGTAAGGAAAAGAACATCCCCTACCTGGTAGGGCGCGCCTATTATGAGGAAAACGCACGCGGGCAGATCATCGGCGATTATAGCGGGATGATTAAGCTGGTCTTTTCGCCAACAGATAAAAAACTTTTGGGTGCCCATATCATCGGAGAACAGGCATCTGAGTTAATTCATATTGCATCACACGTCCTGCTGAAGGGTGATCCCATTGATGAGTTTATCGAGGCGGTGTACAACTATCCCACTCTTTCGGACTCTTATCAATATGCCGCATATGACGGGCTTTCAAATCACGCCAGGTGGCTGGAAACAAACAAGTAATGGAGTTTGAAGTCCTCGATTTGGGTTTGATCGAATATGAACGCGCCTGGAGCTTGCAGGACGAATATGCGCGGGAGATTGCTGAAGGGAAACGCCCGCCTACCCTGTTGCTGCTCGAACATTCACATGTGTATACCTTCGGGCGGCGTGGAAAGCAGGAGAATTTATTGTGGGGCGAATCTCAACTGCGGGAGAAAGGCATTGCCATCCACTGGGTGGATCGAGGAGGCGACATTACGTATCATGGACCGGGGCAACTGGTGGGGTATCCGCTGTTGCCGTTG
>DATFHE010000305.1:0-3143 GCA_035248745.1 Anaerolineales bacterium
TACCAGGAGAATCATTACGAAGAGAAGTATGTATTTCATCAGAGGGTTGCCTTTATGATGCCGCCGTCCACTGCTAGCATCACCCCATGAATAAACGAGGCGGCAGGTGATACCAGAAATACGGCTGCATTCGCAAATTCCTGCGGCTGCCCGATGCGACCAAGAGGGATTTCGGCAGTGAGCCTGGCAGTTTCTTCTTCGACTGTGGTGTTATTGGTTTGGGCGCGGAATGCCATCAGCTCCTCTACGCGCTCGGTTTGCGTCCAGGCGGGCAGGATGGAATTAAAACGGATATTCTCCCTGCCAAGTTCCAATGCCAGGGATTTGGTCAAGCCGACTGTGGCGAGACGGATGCTGTTCGAAAGGACGAGGTTGGGCAGCGGCTGCTTGACGGTATAGGACGTCACCGTCAGGACGCTTGCCGTAGACGACTTACGCAGGTGGGGCAGAGCAGCACGGATCAAACGGACATGGCTCATGAACGAGGTATCCACTGCCTTTTGCCATGTCTCTTCATCGAATAACTCGAAGGAGCCGGCGGGCGGCCCACCCGCGTTTGTGATGAGAATGTCGAGCCCACCCATGGCGTCCGCAGCGGATTGGATGAGGTTATCTGCCACGCCGGGGTTGCTGACATCACCGGCGTAGCCGTAGGTTTCAGCGCTTGTAGCCTCATAGATTTTATCTGCCGTTGCTTTTGCCTTTTGCACGTCACGGCTATTGACGGCCACCTTGCAGCCTTCGCGGGCAAGCGTGAGAGCAGTGGCAAACCCAAGACCACGCGACGAACCAGCAATGAAGGCGCATTTATCCTTTAATCCAAGATCCATATCTTCTCCTTGGGGTCAATAGTCAGGAAAACAGGTAGACAAGTACACAAGTATACATGTTTACCTGTTTACGTATTTACGTGTACATCTCCACCCTTTGCTCGATCACATCGCCATCCGTCCAGTTTCCTTCTACCCATTTTGAGACAGTTTGCAGTGCCGATTCAAGATGCCCGCGATCATTCCCTACCATCGCGCAGACGATGACCGCCTCCTGCCACTGATCCTGCAAATCCATCTCCGCGACGGAGATATTGAATTCTCGATGCAAACGCGCAATCAGCGGCTTGATGCGCCCGCGCTTTTCTTTCAGTGATGAACAAGCAGGGATGTGAAGGTGAATCGTAAGCGTACAGATCATGGAGGTTGTAAACAAGTATACAGGGAAACATCTACACAAGCGAAATGTGTTTTCCTGTGTACTTGTGCATGGCAGATGAAACAGGATTCCGGATTCGCCGTTTGATTTACGAATTACCAATTACGTTTTACAATCCCTCACATGACTGATCTTGAAACACAATACAATCAAGCCCTCGACTACCTTTATTCCTTTGTCGATTATAGCCTCAAACATATCTCCGAGCTTGCCAAGGCAGAGTTCAACCTGGACCGCATGTTTGCGTTGATGGAAGAACTTGGAAATCCACAGGAGAAATATCCCATCATCCACGTGGCAGGGACGAAAGGCAAAGGTTCCGTTGCAGCGCTTTGTGCTTCTGCCTTGAAAGCTGCAGGATATAAAACAGGCTTATACACTTCCCCACACTTGTGGGATTACGCGGAACGAATCCAGATCAATGGTGAGCCGATCGCGCATGAACAATTGATCGATCTGGTGGAAGAAATCAAGCCGGCGGTTGCGAAGATCCCGAAACTGACCACCTTCGAGATCACAACGGCGCTGGGGCTGCTGGCATTTGCCAAAAATGGTGTCAACGCTGCTGTCATCGAAGTAGGATTGGGTGGGCGGCTCGATGCGACCAACATCGTCATGCCGGATGTTTCGGTCATCACTTCATTATCATACGATCACATGGCAGTGCTGGGAAACACCCTTGCGGAGATCGCAGGGGAGAAGGCAGGGATTATTAAAGAAGGGATTCCCGTGGTCTCGGCTCCTCAAACGGAAGAGGCGCTTGAAGTTTTGAAGCGTGTAGCCACAGAGAAGAATAGCCAGTTGATTTTGGTGGGAGAAGATGTCAGGTTTGAACGACTGGCATCTTCGCTTGACGGGCAGTCTCTATCCATCCGAGATACCAGTCGACATTCCATCTTAAACCTTCAGCTGCATCTGCTTGGTGCCCATCAAATCGAAAACGCCGCCATCGCTTACGCCGCCTTGAAAGCCAGCGGCGTTCCTATTTCAGATGAATCGATTCATCAGGGGTTTGCGCAGGCAAAATGGCCCGCTCGCTTTGAACTTCTCAGGCGGGAGCCACCGGTTGTGATCGACTCCGCACACAATCGCGATTCGGCGCGGCGGCTGCGTGAAACGTTAGAGGAATACTTTCCTGGAAATCCTGTCATTCTGGTCTTTTGTACCTTGGAGGATAAGGATATTTCAGGGATGCTGGAAGAGCTCAAGCCGCTGCTAGAGAGTGTGGTGGCAACGCGTGCAGACCATCCTCGTGCACCGTCCGAACAGTGGGTGGCCGAGCAGGTAGAAAAGGCTGGCATTCCAGTCGAAGCACTTGCTCCAGTTTCCAGTGCGCTTGAACGAGCCCTGGAATTAGCCGGAAATCAAAAGCTTGTGTTAGCTGCCGGGAGCGTGGCGTTCGCGGGAGAAGTCAGCGCGGCGTGGCACAAACGAATGAAATGAAGTATAAGAAATTTATCGGTATGTACCGGAATTCCCCGAAAAGATGGTAGCATTGCCGTATCAGCTATTCAAAACATCATTAAATCTAACGCGTAGGGGCATAGTGAGGTTGGAAAGGGCTTAAGTCATTTTGCTTTCCGCTGCGCCCCTGCCTGGAAAAAAGAACAAATGTCACCTATAAAAGACTGGAACGAAGAAGAAGATAATTTTGACTTAACCCTCTCACAGCGCACAGAGGAGTTGTATCGCATCCCCAACCGCGACCTGGATGAGGAAGGCATGATCGAAGCCGCCGTCCTGCCGCTGCGAGACCTGGTCGTGTTCCCGCGCATGGTCTCGCCGATCTTTGTCGGACGCGAAGGATCGCTCCTTGCGGTGCAAGAGGCGCAGAACAAAGAGCAGACCGTCATCGGACTCACCCAGCACGACCCCGATTTGGATCACCCGGGACCGGAAGATTTTCTATTGATCGGCGTGGAGATGGCTGTTGG
>DATFHE010000306.1:0-6274 GCA_035248745.1 Anaerolineales bacterium
TGGGCTACTGTGGATGCGACCGCGCATTTGCTTTTGAAGCCAAACCCGCTGACGAGCCCCACCGTGATTCCGCCGGTCCCTTTGTGACGTTCGACCAGAGCGATTTTGGCGATATCGCGTTCCACATCTGCCTTGATCTCACCGTCCTCGGGTTGAACCTCGAAGGTCAAATGTTTTGTCGGTGCCTGGTTCTCAATCACGCCAATGACATTTGCCCTGACATTCGGCTTCCTATTTATGACCTTCAACTTAAAATCTTCCGCCTTCAACCGTCTTTTCAGCTTTACCGATTTCGTTGCCCAGGAGGGATATTTGAACTTCGGCAGCTTTACGATCCACTCACCTTTTTCCGCAATGACCTGCCCTTTTGCAACCACTACGTCTGCTTTAAAGTTATTCAAATCCTCAACAAGCACAAGATCCGCCCAGCGACCCGGGGCGATCATGCCCATTTCCTTGCTGACGCCGAAATGCTCGGCGGTGTTGATCGTCATCATCTGGATAGCGGTGACCTGATTCAGCCCCTGCTCGATGGCATGGCGCAGAACGCGATCCATGTGCCCGTCCTGTGAGATCGTCTGAGCATGCGAGTCGTCGGTCACGAGGAGGAAGTGCCGTGAGTCCATTCCCATCTTTGTGATCGCGCCGACCTGCGAAGCGACGTCGTACCAGGAGGAGCCGTAACGCAGCATAGCTTTCATGCCCTGGCGCACACGCTCGACCGCGTCTTCGAGATGCGTCCCTTCATGGTCATCTTCCACGCCGCCCGCTACATAACCGTGAAAGGAAAGTCCTAGGTCGGGCGAGGCGTAATGCCCGCCGATAGTCTTTTTGTTTGCATGCGTAACAGACATCTCCTCCAGCATCTTGTCGTCGCCCATGAACACGCCGGGGAAATTCATCATCTCGCCGAGCCCGATAATGCCGTCCCACTTCATTGCCTGAGCAACTTCCTTCGGACCGATTCGTGCGCCCGGCGTCTCGAGCTCCGGCGCTGAGGGGACACAGGATGGCATCTGTACCCAAACGTGGACAGGCTGTTTGCGCGCTTCCTCCAGCATCAATTTGACGCCTTTGAGTCCGAACACATTCGCCATCTCGTGCGGGTCGATGAACATACCGGTAGTGCCGCGTACGGCGACGGCGCGCACAAACTCCGTCACCGTGACCATACCCGACTCCACGTGCATATGTCCGTCCAGCAGACCCGGAACAAGATAGTGTCCTTTGGCGTCGATGACCTTTGTCTTCCTGCCGATGGTGTGACCCGCATCTTCGCCGACGTAGGCGATGTGCCCATCCTTGGTGGCGACATCGGAGCCGGGAATGATCTCGCCGGATTGCACGCTGACCCAGTTGCCGTTTTGAATTACAAGGTCAGCCGGTATGCGCCCCATGGCAACGTCTATCAGCACACGAGTTAGTTTTGTTGAGGAAGGCATGGATACTCCATGATACGGATAACTTACTGTGTCAGGACAGCATAAGCAAGGAGAACAGCAACGATGACAAGAGGAGCAATCAGCAGCCAGGCAATCCGGTTCTGTTGACGCATGATGGCATAAGCAGAACCAAACTGAAATAACGGCAGGATGAGCGCATAGAGGCGAATCCCACTGAGATAATACGTGAAGGGTATGCAGACAACTCCCGCCGCGATCAGCAGCGCGGGTTTCTTCCACCAGATACCCGCAATCGAAAGCAGGATCGAGGTGATGATTGCCGGCCAGCCAAAGATGATTTGAACTAATATGTCAGTCATAGCTACGACGCACCCGCTCCTAAAGCAAACAGCAACAGGATCACCACAAGGAAGAAGGGGATGGCAAGAATCCAGGCAAGCATCTCCCTGCCATAACGCATCGCCCAGGCAGCGCCAAAGACCAGCACCGGTGTCAGAAAGACGGGCGAGCGGACGAACGGAAATCCGCTCAGGAACCACGAGAACGGGACCGCCAAAATCGCCGCGCCGAGAAGAAAACGGTAGTTGTTCCTGATCAAACCATAGATGGCAAGAATGACTGTCGTGAGGATGGCAGGCCATCCGGCGAGAAGGGAGAGGAGGAAATCAAGCATTCTTGTCAGCTTAATATTGGAAGGTTGAAAGTTTCAACCTTCCAACAACCTCTTGGCAGCCCTGTTTTGTCTCTCGATCAACTTGTGCTCATCCACCGTACACAACTGTCCTTCTTTGACGACGAACTTGCCGCCGACGACCGTGTAATCCGCATTCACCGGCTGTCCGAAAAGGACCGCGGCAACGGGATCGTGCATTCCTGAGTATCCAATGCGGTTGAGATTGATGGCGAAGAAGTCTGCGCACTTTTCAGGTTCCAGACTTCCAATATCGGTTCTTCCGACCACTGCCGCTCCCCCGCGCGTCCCGAGATATAACGCTTCGCGCGCGGTCATCAGTTTGCGGTTGGGATCATTGGACAAGCTAAAGCCTGTGATGCCCTCTTTGACGCGCGCTACTAACATCGCGTTGCGGACCTCGGCGAGGAGATGCGACCCGTCGTTGGAGGCGGAGCCGTCTACACCCAGACCGACATTCACGCCCGCGGCGCGATACCCTTTAATGGGCGCGATGCCCGAAGCGAGCCGCATATTCGAGGTGGGACAGTGCGCCACGCCGCAGTTATGCCTGGCAAAGACTCGAATCTCCTCGTCGTTGACCCAGACCGCATGCGCAAACCAGACATCATCACCCACCCAGTCCACTTCCTGCATGTACCCGACCGGGCGATGACCAAATTTCTGCAGGCAGAATTGCTCTTCATCTTCTGTTTCTGCCAGATGCGTGTGTAGGTGAACTCCATATTCCCGCGCCAGCTTCGCGGATTGTTTCATTAAGTCTGTTGTTACCGAAAATGGTGAACACGGCGCCAGGACGATCTGTACCATCGCGCCAGGGTTGGAGTCATGATACTGCTCGATCAGGCGTTGTGAATCCTTGAGGATGGAGTTTTCTTCGTCCACAACAGAGTCAGGCGGAAGCCCACCCTTTGATTGACCGAGGCTCATGGAACCGCGCGACGCCTGGATCCGGAGTCCGATCTCCTGCGCCGCGGCAATTTCGTCATCCAGTTTTGAGCCGTTGGGGAAAAGATAGAGGTGGTCCGAGGCGGTCGTGCATCCGGAAAGGGCTAGCTCGGCGAGAGCCGTTTGCGCCGAGGTAAAAATATCTTCGGGTTGGATACGCGCCCAGATGGGGTAAAGCGTCGTCAGCCAGTTGAAGAGATTCGCATCCTGCGCAGCAGGGACCGCGCGAGTGAGGGTCTGGTAGAAGTGATGGTGCGTGTTGACGAGCCCGGGAAGGAGGATGTGACCGTTGAGGTCCAGGACTTCATCGGCTGTAATTGGTAATTCGTTATTCGCGCCGACCTGCTCGATAAAACCGTCGCGAATAAAAAGACCACCACGGGGAATCTCCCGTTGGTGGTCATCCATCGTTACGATGTGGGCGTTTTTGATAAGTAGGGTTGTCATTGAATTGAGTAGGTTCAGTAGACCAGGCAAAATTGTCTGACAAATCTAGTGTAGCAAAAAAAGATGAGGATGTCAATTGAGGAGCTAGGATCAACAGTTCAGTTCTGAAAAACAATCAATAGAGTGAAAACGTAATGTGAATCATTCAACCTATGGCTACGCACCAGGTAATCTGAATTGCGGCTTGGTAATATTCAGACTGGACTTGTCCAAATCAGATTAGAATAAAGAAAGGAAGTAACTTAACGGTTGGTATTCGAGGAGCAATTATGGAACGAAAAACACAGACAGGATATCTAATACTTGCCGATATTTCCGGTTATACATCTTTTGTGGCACAAACAGAGATCGAGCACGCCGATATGGCGCTGTCTTTTCTTCTGGAAACTATCATCGAGAAATTGAGCGCGTTGCTGACCATCTCTAAACTTGAGGGAGACGCCGTCTTTGCCTATGTGGAGGAAAGCAAGCTGGAGGAAGCCAGATCCCTGCTGGAGTTGATCGATCAGACCTACATGGCATTTCGAGACAAGGCGTTGACGTTATACGCGGGGGCAACCTGTCCGTGCCGGGCGTGCCGGGCGCTCCCCACGCTCGACCTGAAGTTCATGGTTCATCACGGCGAATTCATAATCCAACAGGTGGCGGGCATCCGGGATTTGTTAGGGACGGACGTCAACCTCCTTCACAGGCTGGCGAAGAACAGCGTCTCTGAAGCCACTGGCTGGAAAGGGTACGCACTGTTCACGGAGCAAGGCTTGGAACACATGCAAACGGAGAAAGACTCCTTCCTCCAGCAGACCGAATCGTATGAGCATCTGGGGGACGTGGAAACCTACATCATGGATATGCATCGGCGCTATGAAGAGATGAAATCTTCTTAATACAAAGCAAGGAACTTTTGACCCACCGTACGGCGGGGTTTTTGCAGGAATTGAGAGTCTTTTTGTAGACTCTGACAGCCCCTTCTATGTATCCTACTGATCATTCTTGAAGGAGGTGCTGTGATGAAAACCCTTTCGATCTTTCTGGCGTTAGTTAACTCTCTGCTGGCAGGGCTGATCCTTGCGTTCAGCCTTTCCCCCACAGAGATCGCACACGCAGCGAGGTGGTGGTCACTTACAAAAGTGACTGCCGCCTCCTGTGTTCTTTTTATAGGCGTGATCACCTGGTTCGGCAGCGTTTATACGATCCGGGCGGGACTCGTGGCGCTCTGTAGTTTGTTCCTGGTTGCCCTGGGCGCGGCGTCCGTCGTATGGACGTTGCATCTGGCGCTGGTCAGCGGTGATATCGAATTCTTTATGGTGCTCTATGGAGGCAGCCTTGCTGTGCAAGGCATGGCATCCCTGTTTGGGTTTGCGAGCGACACGCAACAAATCGCTTCCAGGTAACGTGCAATTCCCTTGACACTGCTTTCTACCGCTGGTAAACTCCGTTCGAAATTCACTCTAAAGAAAGGAGACGCGCCATTTTTATGTCTAAATCAGCATCGGTCCTTGTTTGCGATACCTCTATGGGCGCGTCTCTGCACAGCAGTTAAGCCAGATCTTTTGATTTAACCTTAGAACTGCCACGGATGCTCCCATGTCCGTGGCGTTTTTATTTAACCGAAACAGCCGCCTGTTGTCGCTTGCATCGGCTCCGAAAGGCGTCTGTCCGGTAAAGACCACTCACCAGCCACGGAATACCTCCGCGGCTGGTTTTTCTTTGTAGGGCGGGTTGTTAACCCCCCACACCACGTACGGTCAGACTGCACGCCCCATCAGGGCGCTATGCAACCAGCCTGACCTGCTTAAGAAAGGAACGTAATTTTATGTCTGCCCAAGTGGAGCAAGTCCTTTACACAAATGGAACTTTATCTGCCCGTGAAAGAATCGATGGGCGTGTATCGAAACACCTTATTTATATGATCCGTGCCTTTAGCACAAGTACAGGAAACCCTGACAATGAACATAAACGACAAGCACAGCACGCCGAAAAGCGGCAGTGCGGACGAAGACGACATCGGCGTCGTCTTTCGAAAAACATTAGGACACTACACTGTCCACTCACAGGGACGAGAGATCGACTGCTCGCTCTCGTCTCTGCTCCATAAACAACTGATCTTCCCCACCGCGGATCCCGCGTCCCTGCGCCATACCGTACAGGATACGCGCGAGCTCAATCATGTGGATCCGGTTGCGATCGGAGATCGCGTCCGCTATGTGGCAGCGGGGGAAGGCCGCGGCATGATCATCGAGGTCCTGCCGCGGACATCTAAGCTCTCGCGCCCCGCGCCTGTGCCCGGCCAACGCGTCTTCGAGCAGGTGATCGTCTCCAACGTGGACCTCATCCTGCCGGTATTTGCCGTCGCGAATCCGGCGCCCAAATGGGGCTTGCTCGATCGTTATCTGGTCTCTGCAGAAGCTGCGCAGATCCCGGTTCTGATCGTGCTCAACAAACTCGACCTGGCATGGAAGAGTCCGGGCTTTGACGAAGAGATTGAAATCTATCGACGTATTGGGTACCCGGTCCTTTTGGTTAGCGCAGTTACCGGCGAAGGAATGGAGGAACTCAAGCAGTCTCTGCGAGAAAAACAGTCGGTGCTGGTTGGGAAATCCGGGGTTGGGAAGACCTCCTTACTCAATGCCATCCAGCCCGGGTTGGGGCAACGGGTAAAAGAGGTCAGCAGCGGCGAACTCGGCAAAGGACGCCATACCACCACGCACCTCGAAATGTTCGAGCTGGATCTCGGCGGGGGCCTGGTAGACACACCGGGAATCCGTGAATTTGGTCTATGGGATAT
>DATFHE010000307.1:0-9399 GCA_035248745.1 Anaerolineales bacterium
TCATAGTTAACTACATAAGCAAACAGGTAAACACGTACCCACGTGGATACGTGTTTACACTAACTCACCAGCCGCGTCCCGCCATTCTCTCCACTTCCGGCATCTGGGAAACGTTGCGGCCCACCATCGGCTCGCCGAGATCTTTGCTGACTTCTGCAAGAATGCCTGCATCCTGGTAATGGGTCACCGCTTTGACGATGGCTGCCGCACGCCGCGCAGGGTCCCCACTCTTGAAAATACCCGAACCGACGAAGACGCCGTCCACGCCGAGCTGCATCATCAGCGCCGCGTCCGCAGGGGTTGCAACGCCGCCCGCTGCAAAGTTGACCACCGGCATGCGCCCAAGCTCCTTCGTTTCCTTAACAAGTTCATACGGCGCGCCGATCTCTTTGGCATAGCTCATCAGCTCTGCATCGTCCATAGTGGTGAGCCGCCGGATATCGCCCAGCACCGTACGCGCATGCCGAACTGCTTCCACGACATCGCCCGTGCCAGCTTCGCCCTTGGTGCGGATCATCGCGGCGCCTTCGCCCACGCGGCGCAGAGCCTCACCCAGGTTGCGGCAGCCACAGACGAACGGCACTTTGAAGTTGTGCTTCAAAATATGGTTCGACTCATCCGCTGGAGTCAGCACCTCAGACTCGTCAATATAGTCCACGCCGATCGCTTCCAGGATTTGCGCTTCGACAAAATGTCCGATACGGCATTTTGCCATCACCGGGATGGTGACCGAGTCGATGATCTTCAGGATCAGGTCCGGGTCAGACATCCGCGCCACGCCGCCGTTGGCACGAATATCTGCTGGGACGCGCTCGAGTGCCATTACCGCGGATGCACCAGCATCTTCGGCGATCTTAGCGTGTTCTGGCGTGACCACATCCATGATGACGCCGCCCTTAAGCATTTGCGCCAAGCCCTTTTTGACTGCAAAGGTACCAGTTTGTTCCATAAGATTTCTCCTAATCATAGTTGGATAAAAATTCTACCATGCTGCTTTTCCACGAAAGATAGCATGCTGAATCTTGCTATTGTTCCTGTTTTTATATTGTAGAGGTAAATTGGCATAAGTTAAGAGCCAATATTTACCAATCTGTCACAATCCAATCTAGTGGATTGACTTAATTATGACGAGATTGGCTTTATAGGATTGTCAGAAATAGTGTTATAAATACCAAACCAATTCCATAAATTACCTGAGAGGTATCAGATGCGCATACCGCTTGACCGTCAGAGTGCAGTCCCTCTTTATCAGCAAATCGAAACGTACTTACGCCAGGGAATCCTTTCGGGCAGCCTTGCCGCGGAGACCCGTCTGCCTGCCAGTCGCCAGCTCGCACGCGACCTGGGCGTTAACCGGATTACAGTGGAAAGTGCGTATGCTGTCCTGGAAACCGATGGGCTGATCTATTCGAAGATGGGCAGCGGTACGTATATCTTGCCTCCTAATCCACTTTTAGCGTTTTCCAAAGCCAAGCCAGGCGCTGCGTGGCCGCTCTGGCAGCAAAGACTGTTGTCAGATGGAGGATCGGAAGCTACGTCATCAGGTGAGGAAGCCAGGAAGACTGCGCGGTACTCTAAACTCATCAGCTTTGCCAGCGGAATCGGAGATGCCCATTTATTTCCTGCGGAAGACTTTCGCAAAGTGCTTCAAACCGTCATGCGCCGCGACGGGATTGCCGCGGTCGATTATGGCGAGCCAAACGGGCACGCTCCGCTACGTGAGACTATCACACACATCTTAGCCAGCCAGGGACTTCAGACACGAGCTGAAAATGTTCTGATCACCGCTGGTTCGCAACAGGCGTTATCGCTGGTATCACAGCTCCTCCTCAAACCAGGTGATGTGATCTTGGTTGAAAGCCCTACATATTCGGGCGCTCTGGAATTGTTCCGTGCCCTTGGGTTCAAAGTGGTAGGAGTTTCCATGGACCGGAATGGTATGCAAGTGGAGGCATTAGAGACGCTTCTCCAACAACATCACCCTAAACTGATTTATACCATTCCAACCTTTCATAACCCAACCGGCACTTGCCTTAACAGTCAGCGCCGAATCCAACTAATCATCCTGGCGGATCGTTACAACATTCCCATTCTGGAAGACGACTTTGTGGGAGACTTGCGCTATGAAGGACGCGTGCAGCCTGCTCTCAAGGCATTGGACCCAGGTGGAGGTGTCATCTATGTAAGCACATTTTCGAAGATCCTGATGCCGGGTCTACGCGTAGGCTTTCTCGTTGCAGAAGGTCCAATTTATGATCGTCTGGTCAATTTCAAGCGTGTCAACGATCTTGCCACCTCGACCCTGATCCAGCGCGCGTTGGAAGTGTACGTTACGGTGGGGCGGTATCAGAGTTACCTGCGGCGCTCCTGCCAGCTTTTCCGGAAACGCCGCGATGCCATGCTTTCTGCCATTCAAAGCTACCTGCCAGGGGACATTAAGCTTGACCCGCCGCAGGGAGGGCTGTTCATTTGGCTAGAGCTACCTGAACGTTTGTCTTCGGAAAAATTACTTCCTTTGGCTTGGGAGGAGGGAGTGGATTTCTCTCCGGGAGCCGGGTTCTTCTCAGATGGGTTGGAAGGCAGAACCTGGTTGCGGCTCAACTTCGCGGCGCAGGCACCAAATGAAATTGAGGAAGGTATTCAGAGATTGGGAAGAGCCATGGAACGCTCGCTTGTCGCATACTAAAAAGCTTTGCACAAAAACTTCATTTTGAACAGTGGGTCTTGACAAAATCGGGGGATAGAATACAATTATGACAATGATACAATTATGACAATGATACAAAGATACACTTTATGCCGAACAAGAAATTAATACTTCAGATCGACTTTCGCTCCGGGTTACCTATTTACACACAGATTGTCAATCAAGTACAGGCGCAGGTTGCAAGTGGCAGTTTGCAACCTGACGATCAATTGCCAACCGTACGCGCCCTGGCAGAAGAGTTACGTGTCAACTTCAACACAGTTGCTCGAGCCTATCGTATTCTGGATGAAGCGCGAATTATTTCTACTCAGCAAGGTCGTGGAACATTTATCACTGAAGTCCCCTCACCAAAGGTCACAGAAAAACTGCGCAAAGCATCATTGCAAACGCTAACAGAACGATATATCAGCGAAGCCATACAACTGGAATTTTCCAAAGAGGAGATCCGTGAAATATTTAGCGAACAACTCAAGACGTGGAACCACGGCAAAATCGATGAGTCAAGTGACTGACGTAAATAAGGAGATTGACACATGGAATCAAAGTTTATGAGAAGCTTCCAGAAGAAGCAAAACAAAGAGGACCAGCACATTTCCGCTTTGGCAGGGTCCTTATTTGGCATATTTCTAGCTATTGCTGTGATTGGTGCCATCCTGATGGACGGTCGCGTTTCTGATCTTTGGATCGGCCTGTTCGTTAGCGTTGTGACACTGATCGGAACTTACCTATTATTTGCTCTCAAGGTCGCTTCGCAATGGAATAAGGCAGTCGTCCTGCGCCTGGGTAAGTTTCACGGGCTGCGCGGTCCGGGTATGTTCTGGATCATTCCGATTATCGATTCCATCGCTTCATGGATCGACCATCGTGTCATGGTGGCACCGTTTGCAGCACAGAAAACCCTGACAAAGGATACCGTTCCTGTAGATGTCGACGCTGTTTTGTTCTGGGTTGTCTGGGATGCAGAGAAAGCCGCGCTGGAAGTCGAGAACTACCGTGGCGCCGTGGACTGGGCAGCTCAGACCGCCTTACGTGACATTATCGGTCGCATGATGCTGGCAGATATCCTGGTGGGACGCAGTGTCCTGGACCAGGAGCTTCAACAGATCATCGACGAGCGCACCACACCCTGGGGAGTCACCGTGAATTCAGTCGAGATCCGCGATATTGTTATCCCGCAGGATCTGGAAGACGCGATGTCCCGCCAGGCGCAAGCAGAGCGCGAACGACAGGCACGCGTCATCCTGGGCGAGTCGGAAAAACAGATCGCCGCATCCTTTGCAGAGGCATCGCAAGCCTATATAAATAACCCCACAGCACTCCACCTGCGGGCGATGAACATGCTCTTCGAAGGCTTGAAGGAGAAAGGCGCGCTGGTGATCGTCCCCAGCACGGCGGTGGACACTATGAATCTCGGCGCAGTCAGCGGCATGGTTTCCATCGCACAGAACAACCTGCCGAAGGAAAACAAATAAACAAATAGAAAGGAAAACATGTCTACCCGTACAACCACCATTCTCGTATTGCTGATGATCCTTGGCGCAACGGTTGCCGGGCTCTTGCTCTGGAACCGGCTGCCCGACCCAATGGCTTCACACTGGAATATCAATGACCAGGCAGATGGCTATATGTCCCGGACCTGGGGAGTACTAATGATGCCGCTCATAACATTGGGATTGTTTGTGCTGTTTATAGTGATCCCGCTCATTGATCCGCTCAAAGCCAACATTGCCCAGTTCCGCGGCGCGTTCAATCTGTTCATCGTGCTGATGATCGCGCTCATGGTCTACCTCTATGGGCTTACACTCGCCTGGAATCTCGGGTACACCGATTTCAGGATGAGCAGCGCTATGTTGCCGGCGCTCGGATTGCTCTTCATCTTTATTGGCTTCATGATGCGTCAATCCAAGCGCAACTTCTTTATTGGCATCCGCACACCCTGGACGCTCTCCAGCGATACCGTCTGGAATGGGACTCACCGTGTTGGCGCAGTTTTGTTCATGATCTCCGGAGTCCTGGCATTTATCGGTAGTTTTTTTGGCGGGATGGCTGCCTTCTGGATGATGCTCGTGCCTCTTTTGGGTTCCACCATCTTTCTGCTTATCTACTCGTATATCTTGTATCGGCGAGAGACAAAAGCCTGATATCTACATACTCGCATCAACCCAGTTTGTTTCACGTGAAACAGAATTAGACAAAGATTTAGCTTGAGGAGTCGAAATGGCAGAAGAAATCAAACACTGGGAATATCGTGTGAAAACAATTGGTGGTTTCTTTGGGACAAAGGATGAATATATCCAGGCTACATTAAATGAGTGGGGCGAAGAAGGCTGGGAAGCTATCCATGTTGATACACTATATGAAAGTGGAAAAGTAACCATTGTTGCCAAACGTCCCTTGAGCGACCGTGTGCGTCGTATGCGTTCCTGGCCCGCCCAGTAAGGAGAATCAATGCTAACGGCTGCCTACATTATCAGTTTTACGGGCATGATCTTATTGCCCATCCTGTTGTGGATCTATTTCACACGCAATTTCTCACTCTCCTGGAGACTGGTTCTGGCGGGTGCGTTGACGTTTGTTGCCGCGCAGGTCCTTCACATTCCATTGGTCGCAGCCCTCGGATCGTTTCTACAGAATTCCTCTCTGGTGGTCAACGCTATTGTCCTGGGGTTGCTGGCAGGTATCTTCGAAGAGACAGCCCGCTATACCCTGTTCAGATACATCCTGAAAAACGCCAGGACCTGGAAAGAAGGAGTCCTTGTTGGACTGGGTCATGGCGGTGTAGAGGCGCTTCTGCTCGGCATCCTGTCGGTTGTCACGTTTGTGACCATGATCGGCTATCGAAGCATCGACCTGTCCACGGTGCCAAGCATTCCCGCGGAGCAACTGGAGCTGGCGCGCCAGCAAGTGGCTGCATACTGGTCATCGCCCTGGTATGTGGCTTTACTGGGATTCGTGGAACGTATCTTTGCGGTCTGTCTGCATGTGAGCCTGTCGGTAATGGTGTTGTATGCTGTTGCGTATGGCAGACCCGTCTGGTTCTGGCTTGCTCTTCTTTGGCATGCCTTTGTGGATGCAGTCGCTGTGTACGTCGTGCAGCAGGTCGGGGTGCTGGAGGTGGAAGGTATCGTCGCGATCTTTGCAATGATCAGCTTATGGATTGTCTTCAGGCTGCGGCAGAGTTTTTATGACAATGAACCCCGAGCACCTGCGCCCGAGACGGTGGCAACCTAAGATCACGCCGAAGAAGGTTTTTCCTCCACCGGGCATAAGTAAAAAAACAAGTTTCATATCCGCCTGTTTCATCAGGCGGATATTTTATTTCAAGAATTAATAGAACAAATGTTCTAATAACTAAAGCAGGTAAAATCATGCCATGCGAAATGCAGTGCTAGCGGTCACGATTTTGATTTCCCTGATTATTGGAGCATCCACCTTAACCCGCGGACATCAATGGGGGGATGATTTTGCCTGGTACATTGTGCAAGCCAAAAGTGTTTTAGATGGCACAACAGATGAGTTCATGGTGCAAAGCGCGTTTACCAATCAGCAATCCACGACTCATCTTGGTCCCCTCGCCTATCCATGGGGATATCCGCTCATCCTTGCCCCGGTCTATGCAGTCAAAGGCATTAGTCCGCTGGCGTTGAAGTTGCCAGGGTTATTTTTTTACGCGGGATTCCTTGTATGTCTTTATCTCCTTATGAAATCCCGGCTCACGGAGATTGAAAGCCTGCTTATCGTTTCCCTGTTTGCATTCAATCCCCTTCTCCTCCAGTTTCTGGATCAAATCCTTTCGGATATTCCGTTTCTCTTCTTTTCCACCTTGTCTTTGCTATTAATGACTCGGGAAAATAAAGAAAATATTCTGGACTATATCGGTATTGGCGCAGCGATCTTCTTCACAACCTTTCTGCGTGTGACGGGCGTGCTATTGCTGGGATGCTTTTTGGTCGTTGAATTCTTTCGATTCCTGAATCACCGCAAAGACCGGACAACAGCAATTCAAACGATCAAAGGTTCGCTGATTGTTTGTTTCGTTTTTGTCCTGTTATGGATCACCAACCTTTTACTATTCCCCAGCGGAGGAGAATCATACTTTTCTCAATATGCGGGGCTGATCGAAACCGCCAAAACGTTTCTACCGGGATACTTTAACGTATTCAGTTTTTTCTTTGGGGATACACAGGCTTGGAAGTATTTATATTATCTCCTGTTCCCGTTCTTTTTACTGGGCGTCTGGCATCGATGGAAACACGAACTGACCCTTGTTCTATTCTTCGTTCTCTGGATGCTGGTACACATTACCTATCCGTACTGGCAGGGACCTCGTTATATCTTTCCATTATTGCCAATTTTTATCTACTTCGTGTTTCAAGGTACGAGATTTTTTATGGAAAGGCTGCCGGAAAGCTATCGTCTTACAGGTCAATGGGTGTTTTATGGCTTCTGGATTCTGATCGCTGGAATTTTTCTTATGAGGTCCAGTATGAATGCCTACGCCAATCTACAAAATAATCGGGCGATCAACGGACCCTTCGATCCATATAGCACGGAAATTTATGACTACATCAAAGGACAGACGCCATCCGAGAGTGTGGTGGTCTTCTTCAAGCCGCGCGTCATGGTCATGATGACCGGCCACCCTGCGATCATGAGCATGGAATGTGAACGTATTCTCAAGGGTGATTACCTCGTCTTGAGTCGCAAGGTTGGAGAGAACCAACAGATCCCGCCCGAAGAAATCGATAGCTGTAACCTGCCTTTGAGTCAGGTTCTAAAGAACAACAGATTCGTAGTCTACGAAATCCACAAATAGGCTTGTCTCTCTTCGTCAAAATCTGTACACTGTACTTATGACAACGGGACAACTCCGCGATCTTGCCAGTCAGCCCCACCAGCTCAAACGCCTGGTGGAGTTGAGCGTAACGCTCAATTCAACTCTGGATCTCGATGACCTGCTTCAACTTGTTACCGCCACGGCAACCGAGCTGTTAGACTGCGAAGCTGCGTCAATTCTGCTGTATGATGAGAGGGATAAACGTCTCTTCTTTGCAGCTGCTACCGGTTCCGATCCCGAAGAGTTGGCGAAAATCCCGGTTCCGCTCGACGGCAGCCTGGCGGGGACCATTTTCCGCACGAACCAGCCTATCCTTTTGAGCAACGTCGAAAATGACCCACGGCATTTCCCACTGGTGTCAGATCAAACCCAACTTAAGGTCAAGACTCTGCTCGGCGTGCCCATGCCCATCAAAGACCGGACGGTTGGTGTATTGGAAGCAGTGAACAAACGCACGGGCGTATTTGATGAGCAGGACGCATCTCTGCTTGCGGTCGCGGCCGCGCACGCCGCGATCGCCATCAACAACGCGCGCTTACTACGCGCCACACAGAAGGCTCTCGAAAAAGTAAAAGAGTCGGATCAGCTCAAGAGCAATTTTCTTGCGCTTGCTTCCCATGAACTCCGCACCCCTCTTAATATTATTATGGGTTACTCCACCGTGTTGAAGGAAGACTCCCAGGGCGAGCTTTCTGACCATGCCAGCCAGGTCTTTACCGCGGCGCAACAAATGCGCTCCCTCCTGGACGAGATGAACAACCTGGCAATACTTAAGTCAGAGGAAATGCTCCTCAAGCCGCAAAAGGTCCCCATGGAAGACGTGCTTGTTTACGCCTGTGAAGAGATCCGCGATATCGCATCGGCGCGCAACCAAAATCTGGTGTATGACTTCGCCGAGGAAGCGCATATTGTCAACGCGGATATCGATAAAACTGCCCAGGCATTCGGAAACATTCTGAGCAATGCCCTTCGCTTTTCCCCGGAAGGTACAGACATTACCATTGGAGTCAGAAAAGACGGAAATCAGATCCTGTCCTGGGTGCGAGATCAGGGGATTGGCATCCCTCCTGATAAATTACAAAAGATCTTTGAGGAGTTTTATCAGGTCGAACCCCCGAACACGCGTCATTATGGAGGGCTGGGGATTGGTCTTACCATTGCAAAAGGTTTGATAGAAGCACAAGGCGGAAAGATCTGGGCTGAATCACAGGGAAAGGGTACAGGTTCAACGTTTAAGGTTTTAATGCCGAGCCTATCCCTAACTTGAGCTTTTTCAAACGATAAACTAGCAACCAACTTGTCTAGACAAAATCTATTTCCCAAAATTATTGGTAAGGGCTCCCCAACTACCGACGCCATACAAAAATGTCCACACAACAGGTGTTTCAACGCGTAGGATCATTGCAATTCCTGCTAAAAACAAAGTTATGAGCAGTATCCAGAATGTATATCGCATTCTCAGAGACGCAGCTGAGATATTTTGGCGAGGATTCTTAAGCTTTTTCACTTTTCCTGCCTTAGTTTTTTTGATATTAGCTTTACCGCTCATAATGACTCCAACCTACTTGACTTGAAGTCCGTAAAGTGCTAAATTAGAAGCACAAACGGACATTCCATAATGTTCGTTTCCTTCAAATCCCCCGTTACCTTGGCCGGAGTGGGGGATTTGTCTTTTCTAAAATGGATTGCTTTCAGCTATCCTAAATGCATCGGCATAATCACATGCAGGAACTGGTCATCGCCCACGGGCTTGACTACGCCAGGCGCGTTCGGCGCAGAGGTCTCCAGTGCGACGTTCGGGGTGCGGATCACCTCGAGTGCCTCGCGCAGGAATTTGACGTTGAATGCGATCAGC
>DATFHE010000308.1:0-3707 GCA_035248745.1 Anaerolineales bacterium
TATTAAGTGTGCTAATGACTTTGCCTTGTTTGTCTGTAAAGAGGGCGTCAGAGGCTGCGCGGGCCGCAGCGCCATCGCGTACCCCTTCTGCCAGTAAGCCGATCACTTTACGGACAACCATGAGAGAAATCGCTTTGGCGCCGCGCCCGGAGGATTGTCCATCGGCAAGCACCACAGAGAGTCCCCCGTTCGGTCGTTCGACGACTTCCAGGGTGTCGCCGCTTTCCGAGACGGCATACTTGTTGATTTTGGCGACGGCAATCTGGACTTCCATGCCCTCATTTTACTATGGGATTGGAATGCCTCTCACCACGGCGACGAAGAACAAAGGATAATGGTCTCTGTGGATAGCTGCACTGAACGCACACCTGTCCGGGTGGATGGCGCCAGGAGGTACAGTGTTGCCAATCCAAATGGCGACTCACTGCCTCTGACTCAAGAATTCGTCCTTAACGTGTGAGGCTGGAACTCCCTTGGCTCAATGCAAACAACTCTGATTTGTTCGTAATCACCATATCCCCATATTGACTGAGTGCAAGCGCCGCCAGGGTAACGCCATAACGCAATCCTGCGGAAAGGTCCTGATCCAGCCATCCATGAATGACACCGGCAGCAAGCGCATCGCCCGCCCCCAGGCGGTCCACAATCCGCGTGGGACGAGCTGGCTCGTGCTGCCATTCTGTCCCGTTCCAGAGCAGCGCGCCCTGTTCCCCAAAGGTCACCAGTACATGACGCGCCTTACTCAGCGCGCGTACTCCTTCGGCAACTTCCTGCATCGATCCCGCGCAGTGAAAGAGCCGCGCAGCGTCTGCCTGACTGCAAAATAAAAGCTCTGCCTCCTGCACCAGGGGTAGAAGCGTCCGTGCAGCTTCGGCTTCGGACCAAAGCCTTTGGCGATAGTTGATATCGAAGCTGACAGGCACATGGCGTTTTTTTGCTTGTTGTAAAGCTACGGTGATAATTTCAAGACAGGAGGGAGAAAGCGCAGGAGTGATTCCTGTCAGGTGCAGCAGACGTGTATCGAGCAGCAGACTCCAATCGATTTCATCCACCTGCAATTGTGTAATGCAGGAATTCGCGCGGTCATACGTCACTTGAATCCCGCGCGGCGGGTCACCAAACTCAACGTAATAAGTCCCCATCCGGCCGTTCTCTTTCCAAAGGACTGCACCAGTGTATACGCCCGAGTTGCGCAGGGCATGGAACGCGAGTCGTCCAAGCGGGTTGTCTGGCAGCGCGCCACACCAGCAAGTTTGTCGTTCCAGGCGTGCGAGCAATGTGAGGACGTTCGCTTCGGCGCCAGCGGTGTGCACATCAAAACGCGTGCTATTCTCAATGCGCTTCCCGGAAGGGACGCTCAGGCGGACGAGCATTTCACCCAGCGAGGTGACGTCGAAGCGCGGGGCAGGCATGTTAAATTATCTATCTCCTACATAGGCAATGGCATCGATCTCCACCAGAAATCCCAGTAATCGACTACCGACCGTTGTACGCGTGGGTTTCGGATCTGGAAAGTACGTGACGTACACTTCGTTATAGCGATCAAAGAGACTCAAGTCCGCCAGATGTGCACTGACCTTGACGACATCGGCCAGCGTTGCGCCGCCTGCTTCAAGGATTGCCTTGACATTTTCCAATACTTGCGCAGTCTGCTCTTCGATCGTTTCTCCAACCATTTGTCCCGTGGCAGGATCGCGAGGGACCTGACCAGATACGAAGATAAAGTCTCCCACACGCAACCCGGGAGAATACAATACGCTCGGTGAGGCTGCTGATGCGTTCGTGATTTGTTGCTTGGGCATTTTTTCTCCTTTGAAGCAAGGCTTCTATTTCTTCCACGCCTCGCGCAATAGTCTCAGCCAGTTGCCGTGCATGATGGATGCAATATCGTCATCGCGATACCCGCGCTTCGAGAGAATATCCGTCAGGTGTTGCAGATCGGCAATTGTATCCAGATCAGAGGGAGACTGCTCGCGCCCAAAGCCGCCGTCGAGGTCGCTACCGATCGCGGCATGGCGGCTGTTCCCAGCAAGCTGGCAGATGTGATCGATATGATCGGCAACGTGTGTGAGCATCACCCGCTCGTTATCCTTTGCGCCGCGCGTCCACCCGGGACGCAGCATCCAGTTGTCGAAGGCAACTCCGATAATGCCCTCTCGCGAGATGAGGGCGTGGATCTGCTTATTGTCAAGCTGACGCTGGTGTGGAACTAAAGCGCGGCAATTATTATGGCTGGCAAGGACGATGCCTCCGAACCAATCCGTCGCTTCCCAAAACGCCTCGTCCGAGAGATGAGTGAGATCGAACAGAATCCCGAGTCTCTCCATCTCGCGCAGGAGCTGCTTTCCCTCAAACGCCAGCCCCAGCTCGGTCCCAGTTCCACCCGCATAGCGCCCGGGTCCGTAGTGTGCAGGACCGATGATACGGACGCCAGACTCCTTCCAGGCTGTTAATTGTTCGGGCTCAAGGACCGGGTCTGCGCTCTCCATACTCATTACCAAACCTATCAAAGGTTGTGCCAGCGATGTATCCTTTTCCCATTGCAGCCAAGACTCAATATGCTCGTCCAGCTCCTCTCTGTTTGTGATCAAGCGGACTTTGCCAGCCTCATGCAGCGCCCGGTAATAAGCAAGCTGCCCCTGAGCAATGGCGTATGCCTGGTAGGGTGATGAATAATCAATATTCTGGATTGCGCGTCCTGTGGAGCGAGCCAGCAGGGTGGCGAAGCAAAGCGCGATCCGTCCCTGGCGCATTTCGGGCAGCGCAACCGTTCCTTGCGCACGCCCGGCACCTGAGAGATTGCTTTCCGCGGTGCGGATGGTATAGACCGAATGCTGAATGTTTCGGTTCCATTGGAGTGCATTCCAGGCAAGGTCGAGATGAGCGTCAATGATCAGCATAGAAGTCAGTTCCTTCCCCCGATTTTACTATTACGCAGGAGTAATCTGAAATTCCCTCGATTCACAGCGGTTCTCAGCCGGCAAAATTCACAATTTCCGGCGCCAGAGTCTTGCGACAAGCGTCAACGCCAGGGCGCCGCCTGCCAGCTGCCAGAGCGATAGGGAACTCGAATAATGTGCAGGTGTCGTATTTTCCGGCACTACATGTTTTTCTTCTTTTTGTTTGTGCCGGACCCAGTTTGCGCTGACCCAATCGACAAATTCTGGGAAAATTTTATTCAACAAGACAGGCACATCGTAAAGACGGCTGATGAACAGCGCGCGGCGAGGCTTCTCGATCAACGCGACGATATGACGGGCTAACCGCTCGCGGCTAATACGACCGATGGGCACAGACTTATATTCGACCCTGCCTGGGCGGATCACATGTTTATTGAATTCCGTGCCTGAAACAGAACTGGGATGGATACGAATGACAGTGATGCCCCAGGGACTCAGGGCGCGGCGCAGACCATCCGTGAGCCCTTCGACCGCGTATTTGGTGCTCGCGTACACGGTCAACGGTGGCACGGCGATTCGGCTGACGTATGAACTCATGTTCAGGATGAAGCCGGATCGATGTGCTTTCATCGTAGGGATCACCTGGCGGGTCAGTTCAGCCAGGCCGATCACATTCACCTCATAGTGCATGCGGAGCTCTTCCGCTGATAGTTCTTCGAACCAATCATAAAGACCCCAGCCGGCAATGTTTGCGAGGACGTCGATACGTCCAAATGTAGCAAGCGTCGTTTGCACTAGATTTGTAAT
>DATFHE010000309.1:0-3636 GCA_035248745.1 Anaerolineales bacterium
CAGCCGGGTCGGTAATGCGCACGCCGTGATGGACTTCATAACGCTCCTTCAGACCGCGCAAAATGGAAATTGTATCTTCTACTGTAGGCTCTTCCACCAATACGGGCTGGAAGCGGCGCTCGAGGGCGGGATCTTTTTCCACATGTTTGCGGTATTCGTCCAGCGTCGTCGCGCCGATCATGTGCAACTCGCCGCGTGCCAGCATCGGCTTGAGCATGTTGCCGGCGTCCATGGCGCCCTCTGCCGCGCCCGCCCCCACGACCGTGTGCATCTCGTCCACGAACAGGATAATTTCGCCCGCCGACTCGGTGATCTCCTTAAGGACGGCTTTGAGGCGTTCCTCGAACTCGCCGCGATACTTGGCGCCTGCCACAAGGGCGCTCATATCCAACTGGAAGAGACGTTTCTTTTTCAGCCCTTCCGGCACATCCCCGTTGATGATGCGCTGTGCCAATCCCTCGACGATCGCCGTCTTCCCGACGCCCGGCTCGCCGATCAGCGCCGGGTTGTTCTTACTGCGCCGCGAAAGGATCTGCACCACGCGCCGGATCTCCTCGTCACGGCCGATGACCGGGTCGAGCTTGCCTTTGCGCGCCATATCGGTCAGATCACGCCCATATTTCTCGAGGGATTGATAGGTGGATTCCGGGTCGGCACTGGTCACGCGTTGGGAGCCGCGCACCGACTTGAGTGCGTTCAGAATCGCATCCTTGGTCAAGCCAAAAGAGGACAGACGCTTGCCTTCCAGCGTGTCAGTGAGCGCAAGCAGAATATGCTCTGTGGAAACGTAATCATCCTGCATGCCTTTGGCGTACCGTTCGGCTGCTGTCAGGGCATCCGTAGTTGTTTGCGCCAGTCCCACTTCCATGCCTGCGCCCTGAATCTTGGGGCGCCGGGCAAGCTCATTTTGCAGTTCATCCCGCAAAGCCTGCACACTCCCTGCCACTTTCGTCACGATGGCGGGTACAACACCCTGGTCCTGCCGAATTAACGCCAGCAGCAAGTGCGCAGGTTCAATACTCTGATGGTTATAGTCACGGGCAATTTCCTGTGCCTGGAAAATTGCCTCTTGAGATTTCTGGGTAAATTTATCGAGCTTCATACGAGGTCTCCATCCAAAGAATTGTTTCTAAAGCTAATTTGTGTATTTAAATTGTAGGCAAATTATGTGTGAAGAATGTTGGTAAAAAATAAGAACAAAATAAGACACGATCTATATACCTTAACGTAACCGCCTGCAGGACGTTCTTTGCTGATATTTTTCTAACAAAT
Source organism: Anaerolineales bacterium (assembly GCA_035248745.1). Taxonomy (GTDB): domain Bacteria; phylum Chloroflexota; class Anaerolineae; order Anaerolineales; family Villigracilaceae; genus Defluviilinea. The sequence goes on from DATFHE010000309.1 coordinate 1,273, forward strand.
CTCTTGTCTTTGCTTGACGGGCGCGATATAAAATGTGGATATATCAATCCCACGCAAACTATGACCTTTGAAATACCAGGAGGACCCCATGGCGGATGCAGATCAAACGACCAGAGCTGAATCGCAATCCTTTCACTTCAAGGCAGAAACCAAACAACTGCTCAATATCCTGATCCATTCCCTGTATAAAGACCGCGAGGTGTTCCTGCGGGAATTGCTCTCGAATGCTTCCGACGCCCTCAACCGCCTGCGCTTCGAGATGGTGACCAATCAGGACGTGCTCGACCCGGCGGCCGAGCTTGCCATCCATATCACGGTGGATAAGGATGCGCGTACGCTCACGATCCGGGATACCGGTATCGGTATGACGAAAGAGGAGGTCATCGAAAATCTGGGGACGATCGCTCAATCAGGCGCGCGCAAATTCCTGGAGGCTACAAAAGACAAAAACGCAGACCTGACGCAGGTCATCGGACAGTTTGGTGTCGGCTTCTATTCCGTGTTCATGGTGGCGGAATGGGTGCGGGTGACTTCCCGTTCCTATAAACCGCGTGCAAAGGCCGTTAGCTGGTATGCGACAGGCGAGGAAAACTATGAGATCAGCCCTGCAGAAATGAGTGAACGCGGCACAAAGGTCGAGATTCAATTGAAGGAAGATGCAGCGGAGTTTGCAGACGAGTATCGCATTACGAACATCATTCACAAGCACTCCGAGTATGTTGGCTTCCCGATCTATGTGGGTGAGGAGAAACAACCCGTCAACAAACAGACGTCTATCTGGCGGATGTCGAAACAGTCTGTGACTGCAGAACAACATAAGGATTTCTACAAACAACTCACGTTGGATTTCGAAGATCCGCTCCTGCACACACATATTGTCACAGACGCGCCGGTCCAGATCTATGCGTTGTTGTACGTGCCAGAGAAAAGCGACCGGGGACTCTTCTCGCTGCGCCGCGAGGATGGATTGAAACTGTATTCCAGAAATATTCTGATCGATGAATACAACAAAGATCTGCTGCCCGAGCATCTGCGCTTCGTGCAGGGTGTGGTGGACTCGGAGGATCTGCCGCTCAATGTTTCGCGCGAGACCGTCCAGGCAACGGGATTGATGGCGCGGCTGAAAAAGGTCGTCACCGGGCAAGTCATGAAGGAACTGGAAAACCTGGCGAAGAACAATTCTGAAAAATATGAAACATTCTGGAAGGAGTTTGGAGTCTATCTGAAGCAGGGTGTAGCAAGCAACCCCACGGAAGGCGAAAGCATCTATCCCCTCCTGCGTTTCAAGACCAACCTGCACCCGGAAGCCTGGTCTTCGCTGGAAGAGTACGTCGGGCGCATGAAGCCGGAGCAAAAAGAGATTTACTTCATCGTTGGCGATGACCCGAAATCTGTGCTGCGCAGCCCGCACCTGGATTACTTCCAGAAGCAAGGCACGGAAGTGCTGCTGCTAACCGAGCCGATGGACTCGTTCATGCTCATGGGCTTGCGTAAGTATAAAGATTATGAGCTGAAGAGCGTTGCCCAGGCAGAGATCAACGAGCAGGCAGAAGATGCAGAAAAACAGGAGCAGATCGCCGAGGCAGATTTCAGCACCCTGATCGAACGCTTCAAACAGGTGCTGGGCGAGCGCGTGACCGATGTACGCGCAAGCAACAGGCTTTCGCAGTCTGTGGCACGCCTGGCGGATGCCGATGGCGCTCTCAACCCTGAGTTGCAGCGCGTCTACAAATATCTCGGGAAAGAATACGAAATTCCCAAGAAGGTTTTGGAGCTGAACCCCTCTCACAACATCCTTAAGAAATTGCTCGACGCCGATCCTACCTCCGAGATCCAAACTCTGGTGATCGAACAGATTTACGAGAGTGCACTGCTCGTGGAAGGACTGCATCCTGACCCTTCCAGTATGGCGCCGCGCGTCCAGCAGATCATCGAAGCCGCGCTCGATCATGGGAAGGCTTAATTTGGCAAGGCAACTTGATACATAAAAAGGCTGCCCGGAAAATTCCGGGCAGCCTTTTTTTAGAAACGTTTTGCTTTATGGAACACCAAATCTTAACTGCGAGTCCATTCCCAGGTTGTTATACCAGGGGAACCAGAAACTGGAGTCAAGCAAGGAATCTGGCAAGCCCATTAGTTCCGAGAAACTGGTCTGGACACCGTTGACTCTATAAATTAACCGTTCTGCTGCCACGATAGGCACATCGCTCACAATCTGCACCGGGCCGCTATCTACGCCTGCATAGCTCACACGAATGCTCTCGCCTGCGTCCAGGTTGAAGGGACTGCCTGGCATTTTATTACCGCCAATATATACGTTCACTGTCGCTGTGGAATTGCTCACATTCGCCATGCGCAATTGGG
>DATFHE010000310.1:0-5760 GCA_035248745.1 Anaerolineales bacterium
GTCGGGAATTTGCGTTACCCGATCATGGTGAAACACCCCAAGAGTTATGGCAGCACCGGGATGTTCCGTGAGTCGCGCGTCGATACGCCGGAGCAATTGGCAAAACAGGTCGAACGCGTCTGCAGCGAGTTTGGCGCGGCGCGTATGGAAGAGTTCATCGTGGGGAAGGAATATAACGTGCTCGTTGTCGATGCCCCGGATCACCCCGAGAACCCGATTGCCTACCCGCCTGCCGAACTGGTTTTTCCGCCCGGCGAAGAGTTCTGGCACACGGACGTGAAGTGGGACTACAACGTACCTTTCGATTTCAAAGAAGTGACCGACCCCGAGTTGATCGCCCGCCTGCACGATACCGCCGTCCGTATGTATAAGGCGATGAATGGCGTCTCCTACGGACGCTGTGACGTCCGCATGAACGAACAGGGTGAGTTGTTTATTTTGGAAATCAATCCAAACCCTGCCATTATGCTCAAGCCCGAAGAATACGGTCCGGCGGATTATATGATTCTGTACGATGAGGGCGGATATAAGCTTTTCTTCGAGCGCATCATCCGGCACGCGCTTTTGCGTCACAAACAGAGGGCGGCTGCGAATTGACGTTGTGTGGCAGAGCAAGCCATATCCTCTGATCGCTATTCAAGATAGACGATGCAGCGGGCGGTGCTGCATCGTCTTGTTTGTACACCGTTCAGCCTTCTTGGGCAGGTTGCCGGACAAAGAATCGCTCTTTTCCCCATTGATACAACAGAATGACGATGGCTAATATCACCCCGCCGAGCAGATACGCGCCCAGTACGTCGCTCGCCCAGTGCTGACCGAGGTAGATCCGCGAAGCACCAACGGAAAGAATAAGGACACCAAAGAGTCCCAGCAGTAGGCTGCGGAGAACGGATCGTTTGAGCAGGGTATACACCAGGTACCAGGTGTAACCAAACAGGATCGTGTAGAGCATTACATGTCCACTCGGAAAGCTGTAACTCGTAAGGACTTCAAAGACATTAACCGCATCCATCGCGGGTCGAGGTCGTCCGATGAAATCCTTGACCAGCTCGTTTGTCACTCCCGAGAGAAGCGCTGCCAGCAGAGATACGATCGATTCCCAACGCAGACTATACACGTAGAGAGTGAAAGCAATCAACAACGTGATGAGGATGGATTGGGGCAAAAAGCCGGGCCAACTGATGAGCCGCATGAGTCCTTCGAAGAACGGGGAATGGATGGACTGGATGGCACGGGTGATTTGAAGGTCAACCGGAAACAAGGGTATGGTTTTGACCAAAATCGTTAGGAAGGCAAAAGCAATGATCGCAAAAAAGAGCAGGACCTGGATGAAAAGGGCCCTCGAGCGTCGTGCAGGAGGTGGTGCAAGATCTACCTGTTCTGTTTCCCCTGCCGTTTCTTGATCGACGGCATCTGACTCTTTGGGAGAAGCTTCATCCTTATGCATACAAGTCATTCAAATAATGGAATGGGAACATATCGGAAAGAAAGACCCGCACCGTTAGGTGCGGGCTTCTGTTTTCTGGCTGGAGAACGTTTTCAAATAATCGTATACATCAATGGCTTCATTTCCGCCAGCCTGCGCATGAGCGATCAATGGGATGCCATGAGGACCCAAAATGTTAAGCGCCTCCGGATAGGTTTCGAGGGTTGCCTTTACGATATCCAGGTCTCCCAGCATGGCAGCGGCGAAGAGATCGAGCCGGGCCCCCTGTTCGAGCAGATACACGGCGATGTCCCTTCTGCCCATGTGTGCAGCCGCTCCCAGACCGGTTTCCCAATCCCCGCCCCCCCAGTCCCAGGCGCTATTCACCAGCGCAGGCTCCTGAGCGAGCAACTCTTTGACTCGGTCCAGGTCGCCATGCGCATTTCCGACAAAATCTTGCACAAGGATTGCTTCTAGAGCTGATTTTTTATCCATAGTTTCTCCTATTGCTTATTAAGTAAGACGCACAATGTACCAGGAAATATTACTTGCTAACGAAGTCTTATTTCATTATATTTTCGATTCCGTTCCTCGGAAAGTCCCGTTAGCACTTGCTTGAGTGCCGGAGTAAGCCGTGGAGGTCACTTCGATCGCTGGCTGAGTCACCCAGTAATGTAAAATTCAATGAAAATGTTTCTCTTTGTAGTCAGTATTTTTCTCTCTGCGTTTCTCATCTTTCAAATTCAGCCGATGATCGGCAAGTTGATTCTACCCTGGTTCGGCGGGACGCCAGCCCTCTGGTCAACGGTCATGTTGTTCTTTCAGGTCCTGCTTACGGGAGGATATGCTTATGCTTACTGGCTGATCGAACGCGCGGGAACGAAACGCCAGGTTAGATGGCACGCTTCTTTGATCCTATCTGCTTTTTTGCTTCTCCTTTTGCTTTCATTCCTTTGGGAGTCCCCTGTGACACCCGACGCAAGCTGGAAACCCAAAAATATCAGCACACCCATCCCTGATATTTTCAGGCTGCTTACTGTTTCAGTCGGTTTGCCTTATTTCATACTTGCGGCGAATGGTCCGCTGATGCAAGCCTGGTATAGCCGCCTTTTCCCCAGACATTCTTATGCACGGTTGTATGCGCTGTCCAATTTTGGATCTTTACTGGGATTGCTTACATATCCAGTGTTGATAGAGCCCACTCTCTCTCTCCGCTGGCAGGGATGGATATGGACACTTGGATTTCTGTTTTTTGGGTTGGTTGCGATTCGGATCGCCTTCCGAAGCAAACTCGTTTCGGATCGCGTCCAGCCGGAGGTGGACGCTGCAATAACCAAAGTGACGCCATCTTTGGCATTGCGAGTGTTGTGGATAGCCCTGAGCGCCACCGCCTCCTTATTCTTATTATCAGTGACAAATCAGATCACGCAGGAAGTTGCCGTGATCCCCTTCCTGTGGGTGTTGCCCCTCGCGCTCTATCTACTGTCCTTCATTCTCACGTTTTCCGGTGCGCGGAGTTACCCTCGAAAGCTGTTTATCGCCCTGTTTATCCTCTCTGCTGTATTCACGTTGTTCGTCATGCTCAATGCGACCAGCCTATCCATTCGCTGGCAGATGCTGGCATACTGCCTCCTGCTGTTTTCTGCCTGCATGATCTGTCACGGAGAGCTGTACCTGTTGCGCCCGCCTGCCCATTCCCTGACTACATTCTACTTAATGGTTTCTATGGGAGGTGCGTTCGGCGGTATGTTTGTCAGCCTTGTCGCTCCGGTGCTCTTTAATGGATACTGGGAGTTCTTCATCGGACTGGCAACGACCATTGCCATTGTTCTTACCATCCTCCGTTCCGAGCGGAATGGTCATCGCAGGGAGGGCGCTGGCACGCAATTCCCTACAGCTTCTGCTGCTCTGTCTTCCCGCGCCCGTTTCATCGTCACCACATTTTGTCTGGTCACCCTTATGCTTGCAGGTATCAGCAGATTCTTTTCGGGCGCGTTGTATTCTGAGCGCAACTTCTACGGCGTAATCCGTGTGAACGAATTGTTCCCGGGTGGCTCAACTCACAAAGCCTATGAAATGTCTCACGGTATTACCATCCATGGAATTCAATTCGTCGAGCCAGAACTGCATAACTTACCAACCACGTACTATGTGCCAGAGAGCGGCGCAGGGCTGGCGATTCTGAATCACCCAAAGTATGGCCAGAAGATGCGGGTGGGCTTGCTGGGGCTCGGCATAGGAACACTCGTCACATACGCGCAACCCGGCGATGAATATCGCTTGTATGAGATCAACCCGTCTGTCGTAGAACTGGCGGAGGGGAAGGGAGGCTATTTTTCATTTCTCGGCGATAGCGAAGCGCAGATCACAACAGTGCTCGGGGATGCACGCATCTCACTCGAACGCGAACTTGCAGAAGGCAACCCGCAAAACTTTGACGTGCTCGTTCTGGATACGTTCAGCAGCGACTCGATCCCGGTTCATTTGGTGACCAAGGAAGCCTTTGGCTTGTATCTCGCCCATCTCGCCCCGGATGGCATAATTGCCGCGCATATCACAAACTTACATCTCGATCTACAGCCTGTCTTGTGGAGATTGGCGCAGAATTACGGCTTGAGAATTGTACGTATCAATAATAAAGGGGACTCCATCGGAGGGTTTGCTTCCCACTGGATCTTAATGGCGAAGGATCCTGCTCTGCTTGAACAGCATGCTATACAAGCCCACGCGATGGATCTTCACAACTATTCCACATCCCTCAAGCTCTGGACCGATACTTACAGCAACCTGTTTCAAATATTGAAATAAGCTAACCAGCCTCTCTCCTGGCTTCAAAAGGTGGTGTAACCTTTTAGTAGCAAATTTCCCTTTGATTTATGTTGACTCTCATTAACTAGATGATTACAATAAACTTTGCAATCCGCTTCGCAGCGAACTTGATCCCCAAATTACAACAACATAACAGCGTATCCACTTACGTCACATCCCTGGTGTAGCAATTGGTTTGTATGCATTCATAGAAAGGTGGTGATGTTGGGCAAACCGACTTCCATTTCAAGAGGAGCGATGCCTGCGCATTTGCCCGTGCTGGCAGTTCATCGATTGATTTTATTTGCCAGAGGAGGACGGTGATGTTTGTATCAACGATTGCTGCACGAAGCAGAGTGATTCCTCAAAAATCTCTGCTTCGTTTGTTTTCTGTTTTATTAATTGTATCGATGCTGGTTATGCCTGCGAGCGCCCTGGCAGCTTCTGGAGTTGCGGCGCCGGCTTCTCAGGCTAATAAGGATAAGGTCATTTTCTTTAGTGCAGACGGGTTGCGGCAGGATCTGGTAGAGGAGTTCGCGAGCCAGCGCCTTGTGCCTACGATGGCAATGCTGCTTCGCACCGGCGCGCGCGCTGCCGATGGGGGATTGCTGACGCAGGCTCCTCCCAACACCGGCGCTGGCTGGTATAGCCTGGCGACAGGTGCCTGGCCCGGAGTCCATGGTTCGACAAACAACACCTTCACGATCAACGGCGCACCGTTTGTCAACCGGACTGCAGCGTTTGATGCCGAGGCGCTTCAGGCGGAGACTCTTGCGCAAGCCGCAGAACGCGGCGGCAAAAAGGTGGCACAGATCGAGTGGGCAGGGGGACGGGTAGGCATGATCAATGGTCCCACTGTGGATTTCCGTTCTTTCCTGTCCGGGCGTGGCGTTGCCACTAACTACATCAGCCCCACAGATGATGCGGCGTTCGTGGCATCGTTTGGATTGCAATTCGACCATCCTGACGGTTTTGCAGGGCAGGACCCTTTCCCCGGTGCAGCCCCCATGCCCGCCACGGGATGGACCAACGTCCCGACTTCCTACAGCCCCGCCCAGGAAATGCGGCTGCGGGTGCTGGATTTCGGCACAGATAAGTATGGCTTGAACGCCTATATCTTTGATTCCACGAATGACAACACGGTTAATTATGACCGCGTTCTGTTCTCTCCGACGAAAAATGGCGCCGACGCGGTCGCTACGCTAGGGCGCGGCGAATGGGCAGATGTCAAGGTCACGATTGTGGGCGGCTCGCTGGAAGGGCTAACCGCCGGAATGCTGATCAAGGTAGAAGAACTATCTCCCGATCTTTCGCAGGTTCGCCTGTTCCACACCTCCGTCACACGCGCCATTGCCAGCTGGCCGGGATGGTCTGAGCCAGGCTTTAGTGGAGATTTTGCCGAATTCATCGCGCAGAATTTCCCCACTGCCACGGCAGCTGATTTTGCTGGTCTCGAGGCAGGCATCGTCAGTGAGGAAACGTATGCAGAGCAGGGTCTGTACTGGGAAAAAGGTCACCATCCTATC
>DATFHE010000311.1:0-6261 GCA_035248745.1 Anaerolineales bacterium
TGATGCAGAATCGGATTCTAGCATAACTAGCCACGAAAATTACTCTTGCAGGTACACCTGCGGATTGACACAATTCGGCAAGCGCTCCCCTTTCAACCCTGCGATCAGATTCTGCGCGGCCAGCGAGGACATTTTCTCCCGCGTAGCTTTGCTTGCGCTGGCAATATGTGGAGCGATCACGATGTTATCCAACGTCAGTAACGGACTATTCGTGGGAATTGGCTCGGGCTCTGTCACATCCAGTCCCGCGCCGAAGATGCGTTTCTCCTTCAATGCTTGATATAACGCTTCTGAATCGACGACGGGCCCGCGCGCAGTGTTGATGAGCACTGCATTGGGTTTCATCTTCGAGAGAGCTTCCGCGCTGATCAGGTGACGCGTCTCTGGTGTCAGCGGGATGTGGAGCGAGATAAAATCCGACTCTCTGAGCAGGGTTTCAAACTCTACCTGCGTCGCATTCAGATCCGGGTACGCGTTTTTCTCGTTTGGGGAATAATAAATCACTCGCATGTCGAAGCCAATTGCGCGGCGCGCCACGGCTTTTCCGATTCGTCCGAAACCAACCAAACCGAGCGTCGCGCCCTGAACGTCCACACCGAGCAACGTCATCGGTCCCCAGGTCTTCCACTTCCCTTCAAGGACATATCGTTCTGCCTCTGGGATGCGTCGCGCGACCGCCATGAGCAAGGCGAAGGCAAAATCTGCCGTGGCATCAGTCAATACATCAGGCGTGTTCCCGACTGGAATCTTGCGGGCGGTGGCGGCGGGCACATCGATGTTGTCATAGCCTACGGCATAGTTGCTGATCACTTTTAATTGCGGTCCCGCTTTATCCATCACTTCCCCGTCGATCGTATCGGTCAGCAAACATAACAAACCGTCCACGCCGCGCACATGCTGCAACAATTCATCACGAGTGGGGGGCAACTCATCGAGCCAGAGATCGACCTCACAAAAATCCCTGATCATCTCAAACCCTTCTTCAGGAATGGCGCGTGTGACAAAGACTTTTGGTCTCGGCATGGCATCTCCGCAAACGTGTTTCTGATATGATAACAGACATGGACAGCCAGCGTTTCACAACGCACAGCTTGAAAGACCCTCGGATGATGCGTATCTTGGTAGCTGCACTGGAAGCTGTTGATCCATATCGGGCGGTGCAAAAGTACCTGCCAAGACTTGAAGGTCGCGTATTTGGTTTAGGGCTTGGGAAGGCTGCCGTCCCGATGATGGATGCCCTTGTGGATCGGATTCCGCTCGCGGGCGGGCTTGCCGTCACAAAGTTCACTCCCGAACAAAGCCGCAAGCGATATACAGTTATCGAAGGTGCGCACCCCATTCCGGACGCGCGTTCTCAGGAGGCGGGTGAACGTGTTTTGGAGTTTGTTTCCGATTTGGACGAAGACGATACATTGGTGTGTTTAATTTCAGGCGGTGGTTCTGCTCTGGTGACTGCTCCCTATGTGCCGCTCGAGGATCTTCAATCCCTCACATCCTTATTGTTATCCAGCGGTGCGCCGATTGATGAGATCAACATCCTTCGCCGCCAGCTGGATCGTATCAAAGGCGGTGGACTGGCACGCGAAACGAAAGCAAAGATCGTGAGCCTGATCCTTTCAGACGTGATCGGCAATCCGTTGGAAGCGATTGCATCGGGTCCTACCGCCCCCGATCCAACGACTAGAGAAGATGCAGTCAGGATTTTGAAAAAATACCAGATCGATAAACAGGTTCCAGACTCAATTTTACAATTTTTAGAGTCCGAAAGCTCGCTCTTTGATTTTCGACAACAATCTATTGAGCTTGATCCTATTCAAAACATTATTGTTGGTGACAATCAGCTTGCCGCACTCGCTGCGTTCGAACAGGCAGAACGTGAAGGTTTTTATGCAGAAATTCTTACCAATGACTTACAGGGCGAAGCACGGAAAGTAGGGCGCGAGCTGGCTTATCGCCTGTGCGTAGACAGCTCGGCGAGAGACCGTCCATTTTGTCTCATTGCCGGTGGGGAGACAACAGTTACTTTACAAGGAAACGGCAAAGGTGGCAGGAATCAGGAACTGGCTCTGAGTGCTGTTGAAGAACTAAGAGGCATGGAAAACGTAATGCTGATCGCCCTGGGGACAGACGGCGATGACGGTCCGACGGATGCGGCAGGCGCGGTGGTGACCGGGGAGTCGGCTTCAAGGGCTGAGTCGCTTGGGTTGGACGCGGCAGACTCACTGTCAAGGAACGATGCGTATCCCTTTTTCGAGGCGCTTGGTGACCTGCTCAAACCGGGTCCCACTGGAACGAATGTCAACGACCTCGTTTTCCTGTTCGCTACCTGAGCACGCCCTCGAACTCCCGCCGTAGGAAGGGTCAGCTGAATGATTACATTGACAAAGCCTATATTCGTCATATAATTAATTTTGTTCGACAAGTAGCCGCCAGTGTTAAACGCCGACACCAACGCTGGTTTCTCGATTTGCGAGCACATTACTCCCTCTACGATTTCAATTTAGCTGGCAAAGGATTATGCACAGTCCATCCAGTCACTCGCATGTGAACTCGCTCTTTCTCTCGGGTGAAGCGTTTCCGTTTTCGTGACTGCCTGGTTTTACCTTATTAACAAACCGCTTGCGAAAGGAGGTGATGCGAACGTTCATACGTGAATGCGGTAGTTTGTTTCTACGAATTTGAAACACAACAAGGAGAAGAAAAGATGTCTAAGAAAATGTGGTACAGCCTGCTGGCTGTCCTGATGGTAACTACTCTCGTGCTTTCGGCTTGCGGTCCGGCTTCGACGGAAGCGCCGACACAGGCGCCCGCTACAGAAGCCCCTGCTACCGAAGCACCCATGACCGAAGCACCCACGGAAGCGCCGACAGAAGCTCCAGCAACAGATGCTCCGGCTACGGAAGCACCTGCTTCTGGTCAGGTGGAGATTTTCTCATGGTGGGTCGGCGGCGGCGAAGCAGCCGGTTTGACGGCGATGACGGAAGTCTTCGCTGAGAAATATCCCGATATCGAGTTCGTGAATGCCGCGGTAGCGGGTGGTTCGGGTACAAATGCTCGCGCAGTGCTCGCGACCCGCTTACAAGCCAACGATCCACCCGATTCATGGCAGGCGCATGCCGGGCAGGAAATCATCGGCACGTATGTTGCAGCCGATCAGGTGGCTCCGCTGGATGATTTCTTTACAGAGTCGGGCTTTGCGGATGTATTGCCGGAAACCCTCCTTCCTCTGATTTCGCAGGATGGGCATCCCTATTCGGTGCCTGTGAACATCCACCGCTCCAACGTCATGTGGTACAACCCCACGGTTTTGGAAGACGCAGGTATCGAAGTTCCTACTACCTGGGACGAGTTCTTCGAAGCTTGTAATACGCTTGTCGCCGCGGACAGGACCTGCCTTGCCCTGGGCCCGCAGTGGACGGCGATGCATCTGCTCGAAAACGTGATGATTGGTTCCCTGGGCGCCGAAGGCTGGAATGCTCTCTGGACGGAGGGTGCGGACTGGAGCAGCCCGGAGGTAACGACGGCTCTGGAAAATTTCTCCCGGGCACTCTCTTACACCAACAGCGATGCCGCACAATTGGCAGACTGGCAGCCTGCGGCGCAACTCGTCACAAATGGTGACGCAGCCTTCAATATCATGGGTGACTGGGCGGACGGGTACTTTGAGAACCCGGATCCTGATGGACTTGGCCTGACGGCTCACGAGGATTTTGACTGGGCTCCCGTTCCCGGCACCGATGGGATCTTCGTGTTCCTCTCAGACAGTTTCGTGCTGCCTGCGAATGCGCCCAACCCCGAGGCGACCAATGCCTGGCTGACGGTTGCTGCCTCGAAGGAAGGGCAGGAAGCCTTCAACCCGGTTAAGGGTTCGATCTGCGCTCGCACGGACTGCGATCAATCTCTGTTCAACGAGTATCTCCAGTCCGCCGCTGCTGACTGGACGACAGACACCGTGGTCGGCAGCCTGACCCATGGTGTGGTTGCCAACGATTCGTGGAAGAGCAAGATCGACACCGCTCTCGGACTCTTCCTCGCCAATCCGGCAGACGTTGCCAGCTTCCAGACCGCTTTGGTAGATGCCTGTGCGTCTGACGGCGTATGCCAATAAGTAACTGGAGTGTTGTATAAGTAAGCAATGGGCGGCCCGGCAACGAGCCGCCCATTTATAATTATCCCGTTTGATTAAAATAACGTATCATAGTGTTTATTCCGAACGATAAAGAGGCAGCCCATGACTCGAAGTCTTTCTCTCCGCAGCCCGAAACTTGTAGTAGCGATCCTGCTCATGGTTGCTGGATTACTCTCTATCCGTTTTCTCTCCACCGCAGAACTGGAAATCGCTGGAAACAATCTGACATCTGTTGCGCTCCTGACCAGCGGGCTTGTCTTTTATGTGGGGGTACTGATGATCGTGTCCATGTTCGAGAATGAAACTCTGCTCTCGTTTGCTCTGTTATTTCCGTCTATTGTGGCTGTGGGGATTTTTGTCTATGGTTTTATCGCATGGTCGGTTCGAGTATCCCTCAGCAAATGGAAAGGGTTGAATCCTGACTATACCTTTGTAGGTTTACAGCAGTACACGGATCTGATCTTCAACGATCAGCGTTTTCTAATCGATATCCGCAATACAGCCGTGTTCACGGTTGGCTTTATTCTGGGATGCCTGCTTCTGGGCTTGGGGCTAGCGATTTTGCTGGATCAAAAATTGAAGGGTGAGAGTCTGTTCCGAAGCATTTTTCTGTTTCCCATGTCGATCTCGTTCATTGCTTCCGGTGTGGTCTGGGCATGGCTCATGAATCCGGCGACGGGAAGCCGGACGACCGGCCTGAATCTGCTTTTCCAAAACCTGGGGCTCGATTTTCTCATCAGCACATGGCACGCGACGCCTCCTCCCTGGGGCATGGCGTATACAGTGATCCCCGCGGTCTGGCAGCTCTCGGGGTTTGCGATGGCGCTTTACTTAGGCGGCATCCGCAGTGTTTCGGAGGATATCCGCGAGGCCGCCCGGGTAGATGGGGCAAGTGAATTTGAAGTCTACCGGTATGTGATCCTTCCGATGCTGCGTCCCGTCACTCTGAGTGCAGTCATTATTCTGGGGCACATGTCGCTGAAAATCTTCGACCTGATCGTTGCTCTTGGGCGGAAAGATCAGCGTCTCGACGTCCCCGGCATTTATATGTGGACGACAACCTTCGACGGTACGAACTACGCACAGGGCGCAGCCATCGGTATCCTGATGTTGATCAGTGTGGCGATCCTGGTTGTTCCCTATCTGATCACCAGCATGAAGGCGGAGGCAGAGGTATGACCCGCCAGATGGCAATACGATCCCTTTTCTATTTGGCGTTGCTCGCCCTGGCTGTCTTTTATTTATTGCCTGTGTACCTGATGGTGCTCACGGGTTTAAAGCCCTTCAATGAAGTGGATCTGAAAACCATGTGGGACTTGCCGACAACCGGCCTGCGCATCGAGAACTTTATTGCGGGCTATCAGCAACTGGCGCCCAACCTGCGGAATAGTCTGGTGATGGTGATTCCTGAGGCGCTGCTCTCCGCCCTGCTAGGTTCCTTCAATGGCTATTTGCTTTCCAAGTGGAAGTTCCGCGGCTCAAATGTGATCTTTACGTTGATTCTGTTTGGTATGTTCATCCCCTACCAGAGCATCCTGATCCCGCTCGTGAAGTTCATGCAATATATCAACCTGTACGGAGATCTTCCCGGGTTGATCCTGGTTCATATTATCTATGGTATTCCCATTACAACGCTGATCTTCCGCAATTACTATGCCGGGATTGGAACAGAAATTATCGAAGCAGCCCGAATCGATGGCGCGAGTCTATTTGGAATCTACCGCCATATCGTGCTGCCCCTTTCGGCGCCCAGTTTTGCGGTTGTGATCATCTGGCAATTTACGCAAGCCTGGAACGAATTCCTGTTTGCTGTGATTCTGACCAATCAATCCAACTGGCCGGTGACGGTTGCGCTCAATAATCTTGCAGGCAGCCAGCTCGTGCAGTGGAATGTACTTATGGCAGCTACGTTCCTGGCTGCCTTGCCCACCCTTCTGGTTTATATTTTCCTGGGTCGCTTTTTCCTGCGTGGGCTAATGGCGGGTGCGCTCAAGGGATAAATGCAAAAACCTTAGTAGCAATTATGGTTATTATCGCAAACTGGCTGCTTTAGGGGGCATTGCAGAGGTGATTCGGGACCACGTGTATAAATAGCGCCTGTCTCATCGAGCAGAATCACAGCGAGTGCATCC
>DATFHE010000312.1:0-6627 GCA_035248745.1 Anaerolineales bacterium
AACCATTCTTAAGCAGGAAGCGGTATTCCTCCAGCCAGATGGATTCACCGCTCCCGTCTATGAGAGCATCCAGTTTTGTGGTAACGCGTATATGGTCCGCTGGATGAATGCGGTCGTCCCACCACTTTTCATCGGGGCCTATTTCTTCTTCCGGGTATCCAAACACATGCTTGGCGTTCTCGCTCCACAGCAACTGGTTGGTTTTTGGATCCCACTCCCATATGACATCGTTTGTGGCTTTGGTGACAAGCCGGTATCGCGTTTCGCTGCGGCGCAGCTTTTCCTCCGTCTGTTTGCGCTCGGTAATATCACGCCCGATGCCCACAAGGCCGACCACGTTTCCATCGTCGTCGCGGAGGGGAATCTTGCTCGTCAGGATAGAAACAAAATTGCCATCAGCATCCAGCCCGGTCTCTTCATAATTAATTACGGGTTTTCCGGAATCAAGGACAGCTTGATCCAGCTTCCGATACTCTGCTGCCAGTTCAGAGGGATAGAGATCGAAGTCGGTCTTACCGATCACATCCTCCATTGTTTTTCCACCAGCAGCTTTCCAATCTGCGATGTTCGAAAGTGTTTTCCGACCGTGCCTATCCATGGCGTAGATACGATCCGGGATGTTATCAATCAGTGTTCGCAGGAGATTCCGCTCTTCCCGGAACACATCTTCCACCTTCTTGCGAACTGTAATGTCATGCGAACTCCCAGAGATTGCTGTGATGTTGCCTTGTTCATCACGCAGCACAATTGAATTCGTGCTCAGGATAATTTGCCTGTCATCCCGATGCCGGACGTATGTTTCGAATCCATGCAGCATATTTTCGTGCTCGAGCAGCTCATGAAAATTTTCGAAATCCTGGGGCGTGTAATATTGTGGATCCAAGACTTCAAAGAAGGATCGACCGATCAACTCACTGGGTTCGTAACCATAGATATCCCGGACGGCGCGGTTGACAAATGTAAATCGTCCCTGCGCATCGATGGTCCAGATCAAATCATGAGACGTTTCCACCAGGTTCTGATAGCGGGTCTTGTTTTCCTGCAACGCTTCCTGTGCCTGTTTTTGCTCCGTGATATCGTGATAATTGATCACAATCGCATTCACGCTTGGCTCGTTGAGCAGATTGGTGGCAATCACCTCGACCCAGCGCCAGGCACCGTCTGCGCGGCGCAGGCGGAATATTCCACGCTGTCGCGATCCTGGTTCCTGGAGAAGTTTTGCAAATGCCTCCCGTGTCCAAGCCAGATCCTCTGTATGTATCATTTCGAAGATGTTTCGCCCCACAAACTCACCTGGTGCGTAGCCCAGGTTCCGGATGGTGGACGGACTTTCCCAGAGCAAGCTGCCGTCCGCCCCCAGCAGGGAAATATCATCCAGCCCGTTTTCGATCAGGGCACGAAAACGCCGTTCACTGCGTTGAAGTGCCTCTTCCGCCTCTTTGTGCTTCGTAATATCCTGAATAAAACCTTCGTAGTAGAGGAGATTTCCATTCTCGTCGCGAACAGCACGTGCGGAGGTCGACGTCCAGATCACGCTCCCATCCTTGCAGTAATTTCTCTTCTCATAATGTTCGACCGTGTTCTGTACGTGTAATAACTTGATAAATTCTGCGCGCTCGGCTGGGTTGACATAGATCTGGTCTGCAATGCTTTTGACCGATTCGATCATGTCTGTGGGAGATTCATACCCATATAAACGCGCCATGGCTGGGTTGACATTGAGATAACGACCATCCGGCGAGGATTGGAAGATTCCTTCCATCGAATTTTCAAAAATACTCTTATATTTCTCTTCCGCCTGCTTGCGCGCGGTCAACAGCTCCTTTTCGTCCAAGGCACGCAGGATGGCAGGTCCTAATCGCTTGATATTATCCTTCAGGATGTAATTATTCGCGCCAGCCTTTACGCAATCTACTGCCACATCTTCACTGATCGAACCCGTCCAGATAATGAAGGGGACCGAAGGAGCGTGGTACAGAGTCAGCTTCAATGCCTTCATGCCATCGAAACGCGGTAGACCATACTCGGAAAGGATCACATCTGGTTGGAATACCTCGAGCGCCTGGATAAAGCTTTCACGGGTTTCCACGATCAGGAATTCGCAATCCCTTAATACTTTGCGGATCTCGCGTTTTGCTAAATCGGCATCATGGGGATTATCTTCAACGATAAGAACACGAACTGGCTTCTTCATGCTTTCTTTCCTTTACGGTGTGAGCTTCTATTGATTAATTAGAAGGAGTGACAAAACCTTTATTTCATCGGATGATTTACCATCAGCCAGTAAATCCCTACTTTGCTCATGGCTTCCATGAACGCATCGAATTGCACCGGTTTGATTACATAGCCGTTTGCACCCAGATTGTAGGCAGCTTTGACGTCCGGGTGTTCTGCCGAAGAGGTCACCATCACCACAGGAATTGTCTGGAGGTGGGGATCAGATTTCATACTGCGCAAGACCTCCAAGCCGTTGACCTTCGGCAGCTTTAGATCCAAGAGAACAACTTTTGGCGAGACCTCGGTCCGACGTCCTTCGTATTTGCCGCGGGCAAATAGAAACTCCAGAGCTTCCGCGCCATCTTCGACATGGAAAAGGCGGTTGGCGAGATTGTGTTTTTTCAAGGCGCGAATAGTTAGCTCGGCATCCTGGGGGTTGTCTTCCACCAGCAAAATTTCTACCACGTCATGATCATTCATGTATGATTCTCCTTTCGGGGCAGGGCAAAATAGAAGGTGGCGCCCCGCTCCACTTCTCCTTCTGCCCAGACGTGGCCCTCATGCCGGCGGATAATCCTCTGCACAATTGCCAGTCCCACACCTGTCCCGCCGAATTCTCTTTCGCTGTGCAGCCGTTGAAAGACGCCGAACAGCTTATTTCCATATTCCATATCGAACCCTGCGCCATTATCGCGCACATAATAGATGGTTTCCTCTTCACCCTGCCGGCTTCCTACTTCGATGACCGCATGGTCCCTCTTGGACGTAAACTTGATGGCATTGGAAAGCAGGTTGACCCATACCTGACGGATGAGCGATGAATCGCCATGTGCCACAGGCAGGCTCCCGAGAACAAAATCTATGCGTTCCCGGTTTTCCTCTTTGGTTAACTCATTGAACACAGAGTTCACCAGCGTTTCCATGTCTATTCTGGAGGAATATATTTCCTTGCGACCCAGGCGAGAGAAAGCCAGCAAGTCATCGATCAACTGCCCCATGCGGCGGGCCTCCCGGCTGATCACGCTGCAAATCCGTTTCCCTTCGCTATCTAGGATGGACTCATAATCTTCCACGAGAATGCGCGTATAGCCATCAATGGCTCGTAAGGGTGCGCGCAAGTCGTGAGAGATGGAATAGGAAAAAGCCTCCAGTTCCTTAATGGCAGCCTGCAGTTGCACGGCTTGCTTTTCCAGGTCCGTGTTGAGCTGCTGAATCGCCTGTTCGTTCCGTTTACGCTCCGTGATATCGCGAGAGATGCCAAAGATACCTATGGTTCGTCCTTCTGAATCGCGGAGCGGCATCTTTGTTGTGGAGACCCACATTTCCCTGCCATCCGGCCAGACCACCCATTCTTCAAAATCCACCAGGGGATTCCCGGATCGCATCACTTCCTGTTCTTCCGCAAAGGACTTCGTTGCGTGTGGGAAAAAATCGAAATCTGTTTTACCTACTGCCTCTGCCGGGTCGCGAAGCCCCAGCAACGTCGCTTGGGATCTACTATTTCGGATAAACCGGCTTTGCGTATCTTTGAAGTAAATATGATCCGGGATATTATCCATCAACGCCTGAAGTAAGGCATTTGCCTCGGAGAGTGCTGCAGTGCGTTCTTGAACCTTAACATCTAATTCATCATGCGCGGCTTGCAGCGCCTTTTCGATCTCTTTACGATCGGTAATGTCCTGAAAAATTCCCTGTACCCGGACCACTTTGTCATTTAGAGCAATGGGCAGTCCGATCGTTCGTATCCATTTGTGATTACCTTTCGCCGTGACCATCTCAAGCTCAAGATCGTAGGGTTTCTTCGACTCTATCGCTTCCTGTACTGCCTGTTCCACCTTTTTGCGCGACTCGCCTACATAAAAATTGAGTCCGATTTCAACGTTTGTTTCCTGATCTGGATCGAGATCGTGGATTCGGGCGACCTCATCGGTCCATGTCCCCTTTCCGGTTTCAGCATCAAACTCCCAGCCTCCCACTTTTGCCATTTCACTCGTCAGGCGGAGTAATTCATCTTTCAGTCGGAGAGCATCTTCACTCTGCTTGCGTTCGCTACCATCGCGGTTGGCACAGACGTAGCCAATCATATGACCACTCTCATCATATATGACGGCAGTGCGCGTTTCGATAGGAATTCGGGATTCGTCTTTGCGTACTTGCGTGATCTCTGCCGAAAATTCGCCGGTTGCCTGTAATTGCTCTAAAGCTGCTGCTCGACTGGAAGAGAAGAATTCGGTTTTAAGAACATCTTCGCTTCTTTTGCCAATCACCTCTTCTGCCTTCCAGCCATAGATGCGTTCTGCGGCCCGATTCCAGGCAGTAATCATAAGATTCTTATCCAACGCGATGACCGCATCGTTAATTTGCTCCAGCCAGTATGCCTGCAGGAGAAGCTTCTCCTGTGCCTGCTTGTATGCCGTGATGTCTTGTACGGCGCCATACAAACCTGCAACACGTTTCTGATCGGCATCCCATACCGGGTTGGAGTACGCCCGCAGCCACTTTAACTCAGCATGTTTTGTGAGGATGCGCATTTCTGTTGTATGCGGTTTCCCAGAAAGAACATGCTGCGTATGTTCCAGAAGGAGCTTCCTATCTTCCGGGTGTACCAATTGCTGCCAAAACTCGGGCGTGCTCGACTCTTCCAATGTATAACCGGTGATGCGGGTCAGGGACTCGGTGAACCATTCCGGGATGATGCTTCCATTCTCTTCCACGCGATCTTTATAAGCATAGTCACTTGTCAGTTCGGACACCATTCGATAGCGCTCTTCGGATTCCTGCAATGTCTGCTCCGCCTGCTTACGATCGGTAATGTCCTGTGCCGTAACAACGCGGTGGATTACCTCTCCATCCTCCCCCAGCACACTTACGATATCCATTTGGACTGGGAAGGTGGAGCGATCCTTCCCTCCGCGAATCATCGAAGCCTCAAAACGTGCGTGCCCGATCTGGTCCGCCTTTTGCACATGGCGGCGCACATGCTCATGGTCAGACGGCGCGTACAGTCCCAGAATCGCAGAGCCAACGATGTCTTCCACTCTGCTCCTATGCATTTTCGCAAACGCCGGGTTGCAGACAAGAATGCGATTGGTGTTTGGATCGTCGACCACAATCCCATGCGCGCAACCTTCAAAGGCATCTGCCCATAGCCGCTGTTCCTCTTCCGCCTGTCTTTGTGCGGTTTTGTCCCGTGCCATCACATAGAAGCCGTTCACCCGTCCATCTGCCGCTCTGTCCGGAATGTACCTGACTTCCATGAAAAGCTCTGTATCCTGAAAAAGAATTTCCGTTTCATAACTTACAGTTTCCCCCGCCAGCGCTTTATCAACATAGCTTGAAATCGCCTGGTAGCCTTGCGTTCCGAGCACTTCTTCGATATGTTTTCCCTCTGTACTTTCTTGGTACCGGTCCTGATACGTTTTGTTCGTAAACCGGTAACGTCGATCATCGCCCACATAGGAAATAAATACGGGCATGGCATCAATCACATGATGCAGTTGTAATTCGCTTGCCCGCAGCGCAGTCGTATAACGCCGTATCAGCCAGTAAAGCAGAAGTGCCGTGACGAGCACGTACCCCCAGCCCTTATACAGACTGATGGAAGCAAGCATTTCTTCATTTCTAGCGATTCGCACAGCCAACTGGTCCGAGAACAAGATCCAGAGACTGCCCAGAATCAAATATCCTCCTGCAATTGCCAGCGCCCCTGTATGGAGCGTATTAGAAGAATTTGGATGCTTGTTCATTAGCGCCTCGGTGTACGGAATACAATAATCGTTAGGAAAAAGGCAAATTTGGTCTTAAAGCATTTTCCTGTCCATACCCTGATATGCACATGGGGGGATTCCCTACCTTACAGGATTGATATGTACTTTATTAAGGGTGGCTGTTTAATGGATGCTCTTCGAAGAAGTCCCAGATCGTTTGCCCGAAATTAATAAGATCGTGAGTCCAGTCATGACCGAGATCCTGAATCGTGTAGAGGATTACGTCCACTTCCTCCCGGCAATTGCTCCACTTTTTCTCACCGATCAAAACATTATGAGGGATATCCTCAGATTCCGGATCGCAACCGTTCCGTTGTGCCCAGGCAGATGCCCATTCCGGGATCCCTTCATATGGCACAATCGTATCTGACGTGCCATGGATGGCAAATACAGAGACTGGGCGGGAGGGTGAGCATTCCGCTGTTCGCAGGTACGCCCCAGAGACCGTCCCGATGGCGGCAATTCGATTTGCCAGCTCGCAAGCCAGCCGGTCCACCATCGCGCCTCCATTGGAGTGCCCGCTTGCATAGATGCGGTTGGGGTCCACGGAGCAACGCTTCTCCAGGTGATTGATCAAATCGCGGATGAACTGCACATCGCGCGATCCCGGCGAGGGATTCCAGACTTCACCCAACCCTTGTGG
>DATFHE010000313.1:0-4828 GCA_035248745.1 Anaerolineales bacterium
GCGCTCACACATACCGACAGCAGTACATTAGACATGGTCGTCCTGGGGAGTCCACATTTTTCCCTGGCGGAATACAAACGCCTCGCGCCCATGGTAGAGGGAAAGCGGAAACATCCAGGCGTGAAGTTCTTAGTCACGTCGAGCCGCGCCATGACTCAGCTCGCAGATCGAGCAGGCTTTCTCAAACCGCTGAAAGCCTTCGGCGCGCAGATCACGGTGGACACCTGTATCCTGACCTCTCCTATGTTGCCCGCAGAGATCCAGAACCTGATGACCAACTCGGCGAAGTTCGCGTATTATGCGCCCGGGCTGTTGGGCAGGAAGATCGCCTTTGGCAGCCTGGAGGACTGCGTCCATTCTGCGGTGGCGGGTGAGATCATCCGAGATGAGGCACGATGGGCAAAATAACGCTGCAGGGAAAGGTCATCATTCCAGGGGAGGCGCAGGGAAAGGCGCTGGTAAGCAACGAGCCTCTCTCGTTCTGGGGCGGGTACGACTGGAAAACGGGCGAGATCATCGACCGGCGTCATGTGTTGTCGGGCGCGGTGGCAAAAGATAAAATCTTGGCAGTGCCGTTCACGCGTGGCTCCTCCACAACAACAGCCGTGCTGCTCGAAGCGATCCGCGCAAAGACCGCGCCTGCCGCCATCCTCACCACCAATACTGACTTTTTCTTCGCTCTCGCCTCGGTCGTGGCAGACGAGCTGTATGCATCTCCCCTCCCCCTTGTCGTGCTTGCGGAGGAGGATTTCTCGCGCTTGAATACGAATGATACTGTTCAAATCACAACAGACGGTATTGTGACGATCATGAGGTAATTCGATGAACCTTCCCGCACATGGCTATCTGGATACACGCAGCATCCCCTACGAGCGAAAAAGCTTTCCACCTGAGACCGAAAAAGGCGCGGCGAACGTTGCACGTGTGCTGGGCTTTTCGGAGCGGCAGGCGGTCAAGACTCTGATCTTCCAGGTGGACACAGGCGAGCGCGTGCTCGTCATGCTGGGCGGCGACCAATCTGCCATTTCCGGTCACCTGAAGAAGGCGATTGGCTCACGCAATATCAAGATGGCGGACCCCGATGTGGTGAAGGAAATAACCGGTTATGTGATCGGCTCGATTCCCGCGTTTGGCTGGCAGCCTGCCGGATTTCGCTCGTTCTTCGAAGCAAGCCTTCTCCAGGAACCCATCCTGGGTACCGGTGCAGGACAATGGGGCGAAGAGATCATGATCACGCCCGAGAACTTGATACGAGCCAGTGATGCCATTGTGGTCAATTTGACGGACAGGGAAAAACCGGTGAGCGGGGAATAGTAATAGGGAGTGCAAGACGCTCCTGCAACTTTTTATCTCGAAACGCTGTATATGCTGTGATGAGAACATTTAAGACCATCGTTCAGGTTTTATCAACGGGTTATATCTTCGTCTATTTTTCGGAACATGTCTTTTGGGCACGTGTACGCCCGGACGACTCGTTCGGTGGATGGCTGGGAGCGTGGATCGCGTATTCGCTCATGGCGTTCATTTTTCTTGGTTTAGTTTCCTACTTTCGAGTCAAGAATATTTGGGCTCTATATCTTGCCGGTGCTGCGTTCGGCTGGGTCGACGAAGGGATCGTCGTTCAAACCGCATATGAGATGCTGCCACTCTCCATTTCATTTACCGGGCTGGCATGGCATGCACTTATCACCGTCTGGGTGGGGTGGTATGCGGTACGGAAATCACTCGTCTCCGCCGACGCATGGTCAACGCTGAAACTTGCAGCGATCATCGGTTTCTTTTACGGCCTATGGTCGATCAGTTGGTGGATCGAACCTCCCCCTGACGGAGGAGTTTCATCGATCCCACAATTCGCTACATATTCTTTTACGACAACGGGGTTCGTCATCCTCTCCTACTGGCTAGCCAACTGGAGCTCCTCAGAACCGTTTCTCCCCAATCGATGGGCGGTGGTGTTGATCGCTGGAATCACTGTCCTATATTTCTGTTTTATTACCGTTCCTGCTGCGCCGGTGTCGGTCGTCATCCTGCCAATCCTGTTGGGCCTGGTCTATTGGGCATTGGCTAAGAATCGCCTTGCAGAAGAGCAAGATTCCTTGCTCCACCTTCTGAGTGGTCCTGTATCGATTTGGAAGTACATCAGTCTGTTTGCCTTGCCCCTCGTTGCTCTTCTTGTTTATACGCTGGCCATGGCACAGGATCTCGCGTGGGCTACCAACCTGCTCCTTTATGTGATTACCACTCCGCTGGGTTTTATCCTGTTCGGAATTAGTCTGTATACAGCAGGGCGAAAGAAATCCATCCTTTCTTGTCAATGATCGGGTGTCCGAGTTCCATCAATCTGTGAAGCGTTCAATCTCGTTGAGGGAATCATCGATCACCAGAGTCTCGGCATTCACTATGTGCATCAAGTCCCTGAATACACGTAGAAACACAGGACTGTAAACATGCTTTGCTGACATTGCAAATTTGGTGGGAATTTCGATTGACCTTTTCGTTTCCGATCCTTATACTGAAAGAGTAATCATCCTTCATATCGAACGAGTGAGGAAAACAGGAAAGGAATCCATGATGAAAATCAAACAACTTGTAGTGCTTATCCTGATCGTGGTCGTTATGGCGGGCCTTGGAAACAGTATTGCCTATGCCGCCAGCCTGTGCGTGCACCCCACCGGCGCAGGGCGATGTTTTACATCCATTCAGGCGGCCGTGGATGCAGCAAACAGTGGAGACCAGATCCTGATCCGCGCCGGGAACTATGTCGAACAGGTGGTCATCCACGGGAAGGATCTGACTCTTGTCGGACGCCCGGGCGCGGTGATCCAGGCGCCAGCTGCGATGCAGGATACGCTATCGCCGGTCTTCGGCTTCCCCGGTCGCCCTCTCCTCCTCGCAACGGACGCGGAGGTCACCGTTCGTGATCTGACGATTGATGGCGCAAACTCCGCCGAAAGCAACCCCTTCCTGCAGGGAATCGTCTTCCTGAACGCGGGTGGCGTCATCCGCGGCAATACCGTGAAAGATATTGGCTTTGGGGAACCGCGCTTGCCTCTCGCGGAGAATGGAGAGCCCGTATATCAGGGAGATGGAATCGTTGTCATCAACTTTTCAGGAACCCACCGGTCCGTGACGATTACGGAAAACCGTGTCTCTAACTTCAACAACAATGGCATCCTCCTGGATGCAGAGGCAGATTTCAACGACCCGACGATCGCGAACCTGACCGTGGAGGTCACAAACAACACAGTTACTGGCTCCGGTCAAAATAGTGTCATCGATCAATGGGGCATGTTCATCGGCGGTTTTGGCTTTGCCGACCCGTCGTTCAGCATCACGGGGACCATCCGGGGCAACCGAATCCGAGACCTCGTCACAGTGGGTGACTATCCCTTGCCAAGCATTGGAATCGTGCTGTTTAATCCTTACAACCTGGAAGTGGCGCAGAATACCGTGGAGAACGTGAACGTCGGTTTTGCTGCCAACCAGGTAGTCGGTGCACAAATCACCCGTAACCAAATTGTGGGGCCCGGCCCCGATGTATTTGGTTCCTCCGGCTTGCTTATTTCCGGAATGGACTCCAGTGTCCTCAATAACCGGTTCCGAAAATTTGATACCGGCATCCTGCTGTTCGTCGATGATCCGCAGTTGGGCAGCGCTACCAATACAGTGATGGATGATAATAACTTCGATGGCGTGGCAATGGATGTCATGACCAGCCCGGGCACCCCAATGGGGCTGGCTGCGGCAGATGCAAAAGTGTCATCTCTTTGGACAAAACTACCGCATCGCTAGTCGCGAAACGAAATTCTCAATCGTGAGAGCCTGAAATCCGCGTGGACGATAACGTCCGCACGGATTTCTTCTATAATCCTGACTATGAATATACATCTACAGAGTATCGCTCCTCAGGATAGAGCACCAGAATTGCGCGGCTTGTTTGACATCTCCAAGGTAACTTATTTATTACATAAGTCTTAACGAAGCCTTGGACACTAGTAATTTTTTATCTCCTTCTCACATCGAGAAGATACAATCAGAAATATAAGTATCAACCGTAGGAGGTTCAAATGGCAACTTTTACAAAGCCTTCTGATGCAGAACTGCGTAAGCGCCTCTCTCCGCTCCAATATGAAGTCACCCAGCACGAAGGGACAGAGCGCCCGTTCTCGAACGAATACTGGAATAACAAACAGACGGGCATCTACGTAGACGTGGTTTCCGGCGAGCCGTTATTTAGCTCCCTCGACAAGTACGACTCCGGCACGGGCTGGCCCAGCTTCACAAAGCCTCTGGAGCCCGAAAACATCAGCACCCACACAGACTTCAAGCTCTTCATGCAGCGCACAGAGGTCCGCTCGAAGCACGCGGACTCCCATCTGGGGCACATTTTCGACGACGGTCCTGCACCGACGGGCTTGCGCTACCGTATGAACTCTGCCGCGATGCGATTTATCCCTGTCGAGCGTCTGGAGGAGGAAGGCTACGGTCAGTATCTTTCTCTGTTCCAGTCCGAAAAGGAAGACCGTTAACGCAACGCCAGAAATGGCTGCAGGGGCAAAACAAAACAGTCCCGCTTTTATAGCGGAACTGTTTTTGTTATCGTAAATACAACTCATTAAGTTCGCGCAATCTCTCGGCAAGAGCCTCATCCAGATCGTCTTCCTGCATTCGCCATTCCCAGTTGCCGCCCAGGCGTGAGGGGAAGTTCATGCGTGCCTCCGTCCCCAGGCTCAATACATCCTGCATCGGGGCAATCGCATATACGGCAACGGAGGACCACACGCTGCGAATCAAATCCCAGGCAAAGTTACTGCCATCGCTGTTTAAG
>DATFHE010000314.1:0-2738 GCA_035248745.1 Anaerolineales bacterium
TTGCGCCCGTTGAGAATGTACGAGTCTCCATCCTGTGTGGCGCGGCTTTTCATCGTCCCTGCGTCGGAGCCGCTTTGTGACTCCGTCAGGGAATAGGCGCCGATCGCTTTCCCTGAGGCAACCGGCGTGACGAACTTTTTCTTCTGTTCTTCGGTGCCGAACTTCATAATGCCATGGCAATACAGCGAGTTGTTCACAGACATAATCACACCATGCGAGGCATCTGCTTTACAAATTTCTTCGAGCGCCAGCACATACGCAAGGGTATCCATGCCTGCGCCACCGTATTCTTCAGGAATCTCGATTCCCATGAAACCCATCTCGCCCATTTTCCGGATCGTCGCCTGGGGGAACTCTCCGCTCTCGTCAAACTCTGCTGCGATCGGTACGATCTCACTGTGTGCGAAATCGCGGGCAGCATCACGAATCATCTTATGTTCGTCGCTGAGAGAAAACAGGGCAAGATCTGGCATTTTTCCTCCAAGGGTGGGCTTCAAGCGATTATACCTCCTCACAAATCATCAGTATTTTGCGCTCTGATACAATATCTCTTAAGAAATTGTGCTTGTAGCATGACGTAATCCTGTGTATCGGGTTACGCTCCTCAGCGTGCTACGCAACAAATTTACCCGGCAACTATAGGACTTTGATGAACGCTGCGCCAACCACGGAAGACCGCATCTGGGCAGTCCTCTCCCATCTTTCCGCCCTTTCCTTTGGTATGGGAATCCTGTTGCCTGTGATCGGCTGGTCGGACCAGCGCCGCAAGTCTAACTATGCCTCGTTCCAATGTTTGCAGGCTTTAGGGTACCAATCGGTGGGGTTTACAATTTGGGTCTTATCCTACATGGTGATGATCCTCCTGGTTTCCGTCATTCTACTTGTGATGCTCAGGCAAGAGGGAAACAGTGAGGCGTCCACTGCAGCGCTGAGTCCAGGAATGGTTACTTTGCTCATCGTTATTTTCGGGGGATTTGTGCTTTACTTTGTTTTGCCAATCCTCGCTGCCATCGCTTGCGCACTTGGGATGGATTTTCACTATCCGGTCCTTGGCGCTAGACTGTCACGATATTTGAGATACGAGTTATCCCAGAAGCCCGATGAACAAGCCTGGCTGGAGGAAGATCACGAATTTCGATGGGTGGCGGCGATGGGACATTTCAGCATCCTGATCGCTTTATGGGGCATGCTCGCGCCGCTGATGGCGTGGATACTCCAGGGCAGGAATAGTTCCTTCTTAAGGTTTCAATCCATTCAGACACTGGTGTTCCAGGCCCTGACCACAGTCCTCTATGTTGTAGGCGTAGTCCTGTATGTATTTGGAATTTTTGTGCTCTTTGTCACTGTAGGAGCCATGGGAGGACTGGATTTCAACTCTCCCATAGGAATGGTCAGCGCTGTCCTGCTGATCGTGGTTCTGTTGTTCGCGGCGGCACTCATCCTCTTCGTGCCGCTCCTGCATATCCTGGGACAGTGGGCGGGATACCGCGTGCTCAAAGGGGAGAACTACCAGTATCCAATCATCGGCAAGCTGGTTGAAAAACAGATGTCTAAATATTCACTCATCGAGGAGAACCCTACATGAAAATCTTGATCGCCACCGATATGGAAGGAATTACCGGCGTCACAACCTGGGACCAGGTGACGCCAGGGCACGCGGAGTACGCGCGCTTTCGCAGGCAAATGACCGAAGATGTGAATGCCGCGATCCGCGGTGCCTTCGACGGGGGCGCGGACGAGGTCATCGTCGCGGACGGACATTGGAACGGTTCGAATATCCTGATTGAAGAGCTCGACCCGCGCGCTAGGTTGAACACAGGTTCCCCTTCCCCGTTTTCAATGATGGAGGGAATCGACGAAAGCGTCAATGGCGTGATATTCATTGGATATCACGCGCGCAATGGAACACCGAATGCCATTCTCGATCACACCTGGTCTAGAATGACAGTCGCCAACGTCTGGCTGAACGATCTTTTGACCGGCGAATATGGATTGAACGGAGCAGTCGCAGGTCAGTTTGGGGTGCCTGTCATCATGGTGTCTGGTGATCAGACTGCCTGCGCACAGGTTACAGAGCTGCTGGGAGATATGGAGACCGCCATCGTGAAACAAGCCTCCAGCCGGTTTGCAGCAGAATGCCTGGCTCCCGAGGCCACGCGCGAGATGATCTGCTTGAGCGCAGAACGCGCAGTGGGGCGGCTGGCACAGGGCGACGTCCCCAAGCCATTCGTGCTTGATACGCCGATCACCGTGACGGTGGAGTTTTTCACATCCGACATGGCAGACCGCGCAACACGCATCCCGTTCACAAAGCGTGCCGGGACACGTGTGTCGCTCACTGTTCAGGAGATGGCGTCTGCATACAACGGTTTCCGTGCCATGGTGATGTTGGCTTTAGGTTGAAAGTAAATCCTAAAGGTTTTCCGCTTGGCAAGATTTGTCCGCGCCGGACGAAACCTTAGGGTTTCTCCTGAATGTATTTTGTCATTATCGGAAATCATCGATTGCTTTGTTAATGCTATTTTCATATAATGGGGTCGTTCGTATCCAAATGCTTTTCAACTGAATAAAAGGAGGTGCCTGGCGAAGCAATAACTCGGTTGGTGTTGGTCCGTATTGTGTCCAATTAAATTCAAAGGAGAGAGAGTTATGAAGACCAAGTGGTTCTTTTTCGTATCACTGGTAGCTTTAGCCAGTCTTGTGCTATCCGCATGTGGTGCTACCGCCGCGACAGGCGG
>DATFHE010000315.1:0-5700 GCA_035248745.1 Anaerolineales bacterium
CCTGCTCGGCTGGGGCGCGGACTATCCGGACCAGACCAACTTCCTGGGTTATCACTTCGGCGCCGGCTCCTCTGACCAGTTCGGTGACAAGTTCGATGACATTGTGGAAGCCATCGAAGCAGGCGCCCAGCTTTCAACCGAAGAAGAGCGTGCTCCTCATTATGAGGCAGCCAATAACGCCATCAAACAGCATGTTCCAATGATCCCGGTTGCGTGGGGTGGCTCTGGTGTGGCATACAAGGCTGCTGTGGAAGGTGCTCATGCCAGCCCTCTTGGCAACGAGAACTTTGCTGTGACCGGCATACCCGGCCAGGATACCTTTGTCTGGATGCAGAACGCCGAACCCATTTCGCTTTATTGCGCGGATGAAACCGACGGTGAGTCCCTGCGTGCCTGCGAGCAGGTGACCCAATCCCTGCTTGGATATGAGGTTGGTGGAACAGCAGTAGAACCTGCTCTGGCAGAGTCCTACGAACCCAACGAAGACCTGACCGAGTGGACCTTCCACCTGCGCCAGGGCGTTTTGTTCCACGATGGCTCTACCCTCGATGCAAATGATGTCGTGACTTCCTTATCTGTTCAGTGGGATGCGGCTAATCCACTTCATACTGGGAATACCGGTGGCTTCACCTATTGGAGCGGTCTCTTTGGCCCGTTCCTGAACGCTCCACCTCAATAACTCTCAGCACCAGGCTATTTTCCCCCGGTGAGTTTTCTCACCGGGGGAACTAAAAAGCCAATGACTACTTATATTCTTCGACGCATCCTTCTCAGTATCCCGGTTTTGTTTGGAATTTTGTTTGCCACCTTTGCGCTGGGACGTTTGATACCGGGGGACCCTTGTCGTGCCATGTTGGGGGAAAAAGCGACTGATGCAGTCTGCAATGAGTTTATTCAGCGCCACGGTTTGGATAAACCCATCCTTGTTCAATTTGGTTATTATGTCAATGAAATCGCCCATGGTGACTTTGGGCGTTCCTTCCGTTTTTCAAAACCTGTTGGTGAATTGTTAATGGAGCGTCTGCCAATCACAGTGGAATTGAGCATGGCGGCACTCCTCGTGAGCATCTTCGTGGGCGTGCCACTCGGCGTGATCTCGGCTGTCCGCCATAATTCCTGGGTGGATGTAGTCACCATGCTCTGGGCGAATACGGGGGTGTCTATGCCAGTCTTCTGGCTGGGCTTGATGCTTGCCTATATCTTCGCGCTCGCTCTTAAAGATACTCCGTTCCAGCTGCCTCCTTCCGGGCGACTTTCTCCGGGATTGATCACGGTTCCGTTTTATGAGATATGGGGTCTCGAGCTGACGCCGGGTACAACCACCTTTACGATCGTTGATTTCCTCAGCCGCATGAACATCCTGAACGGACTGCTTAGCACGGATTTTGCCCTTGTGAAAGATGCCCTCGTTCATTTGATCCTCCCGGCGCTGGCGCTGAGCACCATCCCCATGGCATTGATCGCACGCATGACGCGTTCTGCCATGCTTGAAGTGCTCGGGCAGGATTACATCCGCACGGCGCGTGCGAAAGGCTTGAGGCAAAGGGTAGTCGTGATGAAGCATGCCTTTAGCAACGCGCAGCTCCCATTGGTCACTGTGATCGGCCTTTCACTGGGAGGCTTGTTAGGGGGCGCTGTGCTGACCGAAACCGTATTCAACCTCTCGGGGGTGGGACGCATTTTGTATGAAGCAATTACCGCACGCGATTATGGGATCGTACAGGCGTTCACGGTCGTCATCGCCATCTTCTTTGTCATTCTCAATCTCATTGTTGATATTTCCTACGCCTACCTCGACCCCCGCATTCGACTGGAATAACCATGAGCCAAGAAGTTCAAGTCATCCAGAGTCTGGACGCCGAAGGTTTAGCACTTAATTCCGTGAGCTTGTGGAACATTACCTGGCACCGCCTATTACGGCGCAAATCTGCAATTATAGGCATGGTGATTCTTGGCATCTTAATTATTACTGCGCTGACAGCACAGTGGATTGCCCCGTACAGCCCCATACGATCCATGCTGGACGTAGCTGGTTATCCGGTGAGACCCGAAAAGAGACAGTCTCCCTGTATCCACGCCTTCGGATGCCCGGAAGATCGTCCGCAGCACATCATGGGACTGGATGGGAACGCTCGCGATGAGTTCAGCCGTATCTTGTACGGAACACGTCTCAGCCTGATCGTCGGTCTCTCAACAGTCTCATTTGCGATCGTGATCGGAACAGTCCTTGGCGCGCTGGGAGGTTATTTCGGCGGATGGATCGACAACGTCATTATGCGTACCATGGATGTTCTGCTGGCATTTCCCTCTCTGTTGTTGGCGATCGCTATTGTCACGGTGCTGGGTCCCGGACTTCAAAATGCTCTGCTCGCAATCGGTATTGTTTCGATCCCGGCGTATGCGCGCGTGGTGCGCGCCAGCGTGCTCTCCGTGCGAGAAATGGAATATGTGTCCGCGACGCGCGCGTTGGGAGGCGACGCCATACAAATTCTCTTCCGGCGCATCCTGCCCAATGCCCTGACACCTCTGATCGTGCAGGGCACGCTCGGCTTTGCCACCGCCATTCTCGATGCCGCGGCGCTCTCGTTTCTGGGTCTTGGCGCGCAGCCGCCGACGCCTGAGTGGGGTGCCATGCTTGGCGCCGAACGGAATCAGGTTTTTACCGCACCGCATCTGGTGTTCCTGCCAGGGATTGCTATTGCATTAACCGTGCTGGCATTTAACCTGTTAGGCGACGGCTTGCGAGATGCGCTCGATCCACGGCTGGCGCATGTAAGCTAGAGGCTGAGAGACACTGGGGGCTAGAGGCACCAATTGAATAGATCAATGAGGCAGAATCCGTCCTATAACATACGTTTCTCAACAGTGCTATAGAACAGATCGACATAACGCTAATTGTTTTATGCGTATGAAATGGATCTTTCAGAGAAGAGAAAGGAGTGTCCTCGTCAAAACACTTTTTAAGTTCCCAAACGCTGATATTCAAACTATTTCTCTCAGGAGGAGAATCGTGAAACCTAACCTTAGTTTTTTGGTATCGCTCGTCGTCCTGGCGAGCATGATCCTTGCCGCCTGTGGCGGAGGAGCTCCAGCCACAGAACAGCCCCCCGTTGTGACCGAACCACCAGCGGCAACGGAACCAGCTGCGACGGAGCCTTCCACAACGGAAGAACCGGCTGCTACAGAACCAGCCGCGGCCGGGGGGACCGCCATCATCACCTTCGTGCAGCAGCCCACAACCCTGAATCCCCTCTATGCAAATCAGTGGTTCTCCACGATCACCACACAATTCTGGCTCAAGACTCTCTGGTCCTTTGACCCGGAGAACAACCCCATCCCCGAGATTGCCACTGAAATCCCTACGCTCGAAAATGGCGGGTTGAGTGAAGATGGCTTAACTCTGACCGTCAACCTGCGGGATGATGTCACCTGGAGTGATGGCGAGCCGGTAACAGCCAGCGATTTTGTCTTCACCTACGAAATGTATATGGCAGATTCCAATACGGTTGCCAGCCGCTATCCGTATGAGGACTATTTTGCAAGCGTGGAAGCGCCAGACGATCATACAGTTGTCATTACCTTCAGCGAGCCCTTTGCGGGCTGGCTGCCCTATACATTTGCCGGTGGCGTTCTCCCTGAGCATGTCCTCCGACCTGTATTTGAAGCGGATGGCACACTGGACAACGCCGAGTGGAACAATGCACCTACCGTGGGCGTGGGTCCCTTTGTCTTTACAGAATGGGAAGCCGACAGCCACATCATATTCGAGGCGAATCCGAACTGGATCAACCCACCACAGCTCGAGCAGATCTTCATCCGTATGGCGGACGATGCGGCACAGGAAGTCGCCATTTTGGCGGGTGACACCGATATCGCTACCTTCCTGGACTGGTCGCAGGCAGATGCAATCAACAACAGCGGCGTGGCGCAGTTTGTCACACAGCCCTCCGGCTATGATGAAGGCTGGTATCTCAATTTTGATCCCGAAACAGCGCATCCTGCCATGCAGGACGTAAACGTTCGCCGGGCGATTGTCATGGCAACGGACCGCGAAAAGATCGTACAGGACCTGCTTGGAGGATTGACCGAGGTGGCTAAGACCTTCTGGGCGAGCACGCCTCCTTTCGAAGACCCCGCTTTAGAGACATTCCCGTATGACCCTGAAGAAGCAAACCGGTTACTGGATGAGGCGGGCTGGGTAGACTCGAATGGAGACGGCACGCGCGATAAGGATGGAACAGAATTGGTCCTGCGCTATATCGCCAACCAGCGCCAGCTGCGTAAGGACGTGCAAGCGGTCGTACAACAGATGTGGGCGCAGGTTGGCATTGGAGCCGAACTGGTCAACTATGGGGATGACTTCTTCAATGGCTACGCGGATGGCGGTCCCCAGCCTACGGGTCAGTATGATATTGCCGAGTACTCCAATGCGGGGGCGTATCCCGACCCGGAAGCCTCCTTCAACTGGCTCTGCTCTGAGGTCGTGGGCCCGGATAACCCCGAAGGCGGCAACTGGCAGGGTTATTGCAACGAGGAACTGGATGCCCTGTTCGACCAGCAAGCCACAGAAACAGACCCTGAGGCACGAACGCAGCTTTACTATCAGATTGGACAGATCATGCACGATGACGTGGTTTGGGTCGGCTTATGGAAGGACCCCGACCTCTGGTCTGTAAGCACCCGCTTACAGAATGTGAGATTATCTGGCGCAACTCCCTTCTGGAACGCGCACGAGTGGACCGTTAGTGAATAACGACGAGTAGGCTTTTCGACGGACGGGGCAGATGCAATGTTCTGTTCCGTCCGTCGAATACGATTTAGAGGTATTTCAGCCATGCTCAATTACATCATCCGGCGTCTGGCGCAAGCCATCCCTCAGTTATTTTTGATCAGCATTATCTTGTTTATGCTCATGCAGGCGTTCGGTGACCCTATCGCTTCCCTGGGCATACGAACCCCGCCCCGCCCCGCGGACCGGGAACGTCTCCGCCGTCAGTTGGGGTTGGATCAACCGCTCCACATACAATACCTGGCATGGCTGATCGGCAACGATTGGATGAAGATTGATATGGATGGAGATGGCGTGGCGGAAACGCCCGGGAAACGGCTGGGCGTGCTTCGTGGGGATTTCGGAAACTCGCTCATCAGCAAACGTCCCGCTCTGGAGTTGATCACAGAGCGTCTTCCGAATACGTTGCTGCTCATGATGACCGTGGAAGTGGTAATCATTATCTTCTCGCTCCTGATCGGCGTTTATTCGGCATTCAAGCAATATTCGTTTTTTGATAACGTCGTGACTGGCTTGTCCTTTGTGGGGTATTCCATACCTATTCCTTTGATTGCACTCCTGTTGATGTATCTTTTTAGCGTCAATTTCAAAAACTGGGGCTTGCCATACCTGCCCACCGTAGGGATGTTTGACCCACTCGTGGGACGCACGCCCGGGCAGATCGCTCTGCATATGGTCCTGCCCGTGCTTTCATTGTCCATTATCAGCATTGCCGGATACAGCCGCTACGTGCGTTCCTCCATGCTGGAAGTGCTGGGGCTGGATTATATTCGCACAGCACGCGCCAAGGGACTACGCGAGAAGATTGTCGTGATGAAACATGCGTTAAGGAACGCGACGCTGCCGTTCGTCACTTTGATCGGGCTGGATATCCCATTCCTGTTCGCTGGCGCCGTCGTCACAGAAACGAT
>DATFHE010000316.1:0-2684 GCA_035248745.1 Anaerolineales bacterium
AACTCCATTCGGTAGAAAAAACGCGATGGAGACCCCGATAAAAATGGCGGCAAGCGCGGCGGCGATCTTCCACGAGTGGAACTGGCGCAGCACTAGGATGATGAAAATAGCCGCAAAGACATAGGCAATAATGAGGCCGAAGCCTTCCACAAGGTATTGCCACAGATATGAGATGAGTTCCATAGATTCTCCTTTTGAGCTTAAAAGCCGTCTAGCAAATGATTATGATGTATCTAATTCAGGATTATAAAATAGCTTCTCTATACTACTAGTGAATAATTTCACTAAATGTCATGTAATTTGTCATATTCCCCACTCCAGGCATAATAAAAGCCCGATGAGATGTTCATCGGGCCTTTACTGGGTGGGTGAAGATATTTTGTCTGAACCGTCCTCGCAGACTTAATAGATTATGATTGGTTTCCCTGTTTCACAAAAAGTATTTTTCCCAGATCCTTTTCTTCGATTCCTCGGAAATAAAGGAAGCTTCAAAAGCATAACGGTTGCAAGCGGCGATGTCATTTAGACTCATCCCAAGGACTTCGTGTGCGATACGGTACTCGTTGTTGAGGTTGGTCTCGAGCACTTCAGGGTCATCCGAATTGATCGTCACTCTGACGCCCAGATCGAACAGCTTTTTGAGCGGATGCTCTTCTATCGTCCGCACGGAGTTGGTCAGGTAATTGCTCCATGGGTTTACTTCCAGCGTGATGCCGCGTTCTTTGATCAGCTCGACAACCTGCAAATCTTCCATTGCGTGGATTCCGTGACCGATGCGGTCCGGATCGGCCAACTCAATCGTTTCTCTGACAAAGGAGGCCGGCGTATCTTCCCCGGTGTGGATGGTGACTCGTAGCCCGGCGTCTTTTGCCTTCCTTATGGATGGAACAAACTCTTGCAGGGGAAAGTCCCTTTCGCTGTCTGCCAGGTCAATGCCAAGGATGTGACTACGGTTACGCATCGACCAGTCCACAGTTTTGACACACGACTCTGGTCCCCTGCTTCGCGAGGTAATGGCGATATAACCGATCGCCATATCGAATTCCTTTTCGGCGCGTTCCTTTGCACGAAGGAGTCCTTCAAGACAGGCATCCCATTCCAGATTGTGACCGTGAAACGCCCAATCGGGCGAAAAACGCACCTCGAAAATTCTGATATTCTGTTTCGCGGCATCCTCGAACAATTCCCAGGCAATGCGCTCAACGACTTCGGGGGAGGTAATGCTGTTTTGAAAGATGGCAAAGGCGGCCAGCACAGCTTCCAAGTTCCGCATTTGGTCATAGACTTTGACATGCTTATCCAGCTCTTTGACATCATAGGTGGGCAGTGGCAGGTTGTATTCTCTCGCGATATCCAGGATGGTCTGTGTGCGGATCGCGCCTTCGAGATGACAGTGAATTTCGGTCTTGGGAATGTCGTTGTAGTTGGGGTCGAAGTTTTTCATGGATATATGCTTATAACTATGTTCGTCCGCCGTGGAACTGCCGCCAGAACACTACGTGCTTAACCGCAACACTGTTTGAAGTAAGACATTCGTGCCGTTCATGCAATCTTCCCATTTTGTGAACTCTCTCGGAGAGTGACTCGCTCCCTCTTTGGAGGGGACGAAGATCATACCTGCTGGACATAAGCCATCGAAGGATTGCCCATCGTGCCCCGCGCCAGAGGAAAGCGAGATATGAGTCAGCCCCTGGTCATCACACGAACTTGCAAATACATTCAGGATGTTGGGATCCATCCAGGACGGTGAGTGTTTGCCGAGTGACTCAACCTTCAGTTCCAAGCCGAAACGATTGGCTGCCTCCCGTGCATGTCCCAGCAGGAGGGAATCCATTCGCCTGGACTTACCTTCATCGGAAGAACGGAATTCAAGTGACACATCGACCTGCGCCGGAACAATGTTAAAGGCACCCGGCGAGAAGGTCATATTCCCAATGTTTACCACGCAACCCGGGAAATCGTTAATCACGGTATCACGTGCTGCGAGCGTAAACTCACTTGCCCCGAGCGAGGCGTCCAACCGGTCGAGCATCGTGGTGGTCCCGGCATGGTCGGCGCGCCCGATGAAGGATAAACGATACGACCAGATGCCAACAATCGCATGGACAATTCCGATATCTGCGCCTGCGCTTTCGAGGCGTTTCCCCTGTTCGATGTGCAATTCGAGATAGCCTGCCAGCGATTCCTTCGGTCGTGCCGCGCTAAATATTGTCTCCTCTGTTAGTCCGGCGCGCGCCATTCCTTCTACAAGATTCTCCCGCCCTCCGCGTGGATTTTGCAAATGGTCAGGAGAAAGGTGACCCGCCAGCGCCGCGCTCCCCAGCAAACCGACCAGGGTCCCTTCTTCATCGGTGAAATCAATTGCCTCCAGATTGACTTTGGTATCAATCCCCGCGTCTTTGATTGTTCGTAAGACTTCAAACGCTGCCATCACCCCCAGAGCCCCGTCGAAACGACCTCCGTTCGGGACGGAGTCGAGATGGGAACCGAGGAGCAGTGTGGGGGCATTATCGTCCCCACACGGGAGGAAGGCAGAATGGTTTCCTGCACTATCGGTGTGGAATTCCATGCCAGATTTCTCGATCTGTTCCCGAAACCATTGACGCGCGCGAAGATGTGCTTCGCTGAATGTAGGACGGTTTACACCACCGTCACTTGTTGCGCCAATCTGCGCCAATTCGTTG
>DATFHE010000317.1:0-3559 GCA_035248745.1 Anaerolineales bacterium
TGTGATCCTGCGCTGGATCATCGTCGACGTGATCAGGGATCGGGTGCCTTTCAACCTCTCCGTTGTGATCGCACGGATTGTGGTCGCGTTGATCGCGACCGTTTTCGTCTTTTCAGGCTACTGGCAAAAGGTCAAAGACCAGCCCGCCGGGATGCGCTTTCTGAACGCCCTGGCGTACGGTGTCTCCATAGACGCTCTCGTTGGTCCATGGACCTATTAGGAGGAGAGTTAAATGTTCAGCTTCAATGATGCGGTTGGCTTCCGCCTGGTCACCCAGCAGGAAGACACAAATGCGAAGATCCAGGTGTTCATCGGCGTGTTCGCAGGTGTGATTCTGCGCTGGATCTATAGTGTTGCCGTCGAGGTGATCCGTAATCAGTCCCCCTGGTGTTTTGGCACGTGGACAAGTATCTTGATCCGACTGGGCGTAGCCCTGGTGGCAACGTTCTTTGTCTTTTCCGGTTACTGGCAAAAGGTCAAAGACCAGCCTGCCAGTATGCGCTTCTGGAACGCGGTGGCATATGGCATCACAATGGATGTGATCGTAAGTTCCTGGCTGCCTGCTCCGGTTTGCTGAGCTGGAGAGTTTTGTCGGTCACGCTCAAGTGTGACAACGTTAATAGGGCGGGTTGGTACCCCGCCCTACGTTAAAACAAAAGAGAGAAGTTCAACTTCTCTCTTTGTAACTTCGTTATTCTTTGCTCTTCTCGCTGCTCTTCGTTTCAGAAGGCTTGCTTTCTTGCTTCTTCTCGGTTTTTTCAGGTTTGCTCTCACCAGTCCCGTTCCCGGAAGAGGAGCGATGGTCCGTAGCATAAAACCCCGAACCCTTGAAAATGACTCGAGTGGGGGTGATGACTTTCTTCAATGATTTCTTGCGGCACTCCGGGCAAGTCTTCAGCGGTTCATCCTGGAAGGATTGATGGCGCTCGAATTGCACTCCACATGAGTCGCAGCGATAGGTATAAACGGGCATTCTTGCTTCTCCTTGCTATTCAACCAGCAGGGCATTATAGCGCGCCCATGTATTGAAGGCAAGGGAGAGGGCATAAGAGATCTGTTAACGGATGCCGCTGTCGTAATAAACGGTGATCAGTGTGTATCGTCCGGTCTCGACGATAAACGATTGATCGCTGGCAAACGGGACTCCGTTGGGGGATTCCGGATGCAGGATGTATTCGCCCGGCACGAGCGACACCCGGAAGCGGCCCTGCTCATCTGACTGAAACTGCGCAGCCTGGACACCGTTCTGGCTGGTGATGGTCAAGGTTGCTTGGTACGGCTGGTCGGGGCATGCCTGTCCTTCCTGGACGACGGGACACATCGGTCCGAGGAGCACTTGCCCTTCGATGCCACTGCCCCTCGGCGTGGGGCTGTAGAGCGTGCAGGTGGCAAGGACAAGGATCAGCATACCAATAAGTAATTTAACATTCATCGCGGCTCTCCTTCTCTCTGTTCCTTCAACTCTGGCGGAGCCGGTTTTGTTCCCCCTGAGAAAAAAGTGCCTGTTACAGTTTAGTGACCTCGATATGCCTACGGTACGATCGTAACCGCTGGCAAATCGTAGACTTCTTCGCGCCAGGGTAATCGTGATGCAAACGTTTGCAAATCATCTGTCCCTCGCACTGGCTGGCGATATAAATAAAATAAGTTGTTGGTTCCCTGGGCTGACTCGTTTCCCAGCCCCATTGCAGCGACGTACCCTGCGAAACGAACGTAGCCCAGCGAGCTGTCATCATAGGCGCCAAAGGGATACGCAAAACTCAAGACCGGCACGCCCAGCAGGGACTCTAACTGGCGGCGCGATCCCACGATTTCATCTTCCTGCCTGTCGGGTCGCGTGGTCAAATCCATATGGCTCAGGCTGTGACTCCCGATTTCCCACCCCGCGGCATGCAGCGCTCGAATTTCCTCCGCATTCATGTAGTTTGTAATGCCCACGTAGTAGTAAACAATATAGGCAGTACCAGTAAAGCCATACCTCTGCAGAATCGGCAGGGTCGTCGAGTAGGTTGTTTTGCTCCCATCATCAAAGGTGAGGATAATCGGCTTGGGAGGGAGTTCCGCCCCTTGTGTAATCGCTCGCACAAGTAACTCCACAGGAATCGTTCGATAGCCCCACTGATAGAGAAGATTCATTTGTCGATCGAACGTCTCCGGTGAGACGTAGTATTCATTTTCTGCTTCCAGCGAGTAACCGATGTGGTGATAGAGAAGGATGGGGATGACAATTTCGCCGGGACCCTGGACTACCCAATGAGGTGTGGGAGTTAAGCTGGGCACGAACGTGAGGGTGGGGAGCGCTGTTTCTGTCGATGGCAGAGTGGGTGTATGGGTGGGAAACGTAATAGGAGTTAGCGTCGCAGGCAGTGAAGGCGTAAACGATGGAAGCAATGTAGCTGTGGAGGTTGGCATAACCGTGGGTGTTAGTGGCACAAGGAGACGTAGCCCTCCACACGCCATGAGGAAAAAAGTGAGGATTGCTATTCCAGTACGCGTTTTTCGCAAGCGTTTACAATGGATGATTCAAGTCCCAGAGGATGCGCAGGCCTTCCAGCGTAAGCCAGGGCGCTATGATCTGGATCACATCGGTTTCCTGCGCGATGACCGCCGAAAGCCCGCCTGTGGCAATCACTTTCATCTCCTCCCCAAGCTCCTTGCGAAATCGGTCGACCATCCCCTCCACCATGCTGACATACCCAAACAGCAGACCCGCCTGCATGGCATGGATGGTATTCCTGCCGATCACAGACGGCGGGCGCTGCAAGTCGATGCGCGGCAGTTTCGCGGCGTGGACAAACAGTGCTTCCGTCGCGAGGTTAATTCCCGCTGTGATCGCGCCGCCCAGATATTCCCCATCTTTCGTCAGGGCGTTGAACGTGGTGGCAGTCCCAAAATCGATCACACATGCCGGCCCGCCATACATGTACATGACGGCGACGGCATCCGCAATGCGGTCGGCTCCTACTGCTTTGGGGTCTTCGTATCGAACTTTGATTCCCGTCTTGATCCCCACATCTACCACGAAGGGGTCTTTTTCCAGATATTCCCTGCAAGCCTGAATCACGCGTCCCGTCAGTTGGGGCACAACGGATGCGAGACAAACTGCTTTTAGATCTTTGATGGTCAGCCCGGCATTTTGTAAAAGTCCCTGGAACTGCAAGCCATATTCATCCGGCATACGGGCGTGGTCTGTGGCAAGCCGCCAGTGTGAGCCAAGCACGTCACCTTTGTACAGTCCCAATGTGACATTCGTATTCCCGATGTCAATGGTAAGGAGCATGGTTTAAGTATACACGGGAACAAGTAGACAGTTAAGGTAAACAGGTAGACAAGTAAACACGTATCTACAGGTGTCCCGGTCTACTTGTTTACCTCTTCTATGATCTCCGCCACCATGTCGAACTTATGGAACTGCGGCATGATGTAGACCCCGTTCGCCCAGGATTTGATTTGCTGGATCAGCTCGACAGCCAGCTCTACGCCAGCGCGTGTCCCGTTTTCACCAGCATCCTCGATTCGTTTGCGTGTCTCCTCGGGAATGAAGATGCCCGGCACTTCG
>DATFHE010000318.1:0-5096 GCA_035248745.1 Anaerolineales bacterium
GTGTTGCGAATCCTAGCAAGATCATTTGCATCGGGCTCAACTACCGACGTCACGTGGAAGAATCTGGGATGGCGATCCCGACGCTTCCTGTGCTCTTCTCAAAGTTTTCCAACACGATCGCTGCGCCGAATGAGCAGATTGTGTTACCGTCGAATGCGGTGGAGTTTGACTACGAGGCGGAACTGGGCGTCGTCATCGGCAAGCGAGCCAGGAACATCAGCGAGCAGGATGCCCTGAGCTATGTCCTTGGCTATTGCAACACTGACGATCTGAGTGCGCGTGACTTGCAATTCCGCACGAGCCAGTGGCTATTGGGCAAAACCCTGGATCAGTTTTCCCCGATCGGTCCGTATCTGGTCACGGCAGATGAGGTCAGTGATCCGCAGGCGCTGGACATCCGCTGTTGGGTCAATGGCGCCCTGCGCCAGAATTCCAACACCGCCGACATGATCTTTAGTGTTGCTTATCTCGTGAGCTACATTAGCCAGTACATGACACTGGAACCAGGCGATGTGATCTCGACCGGCACACCGGAAGGTGTGGTGTTTGGGATGAAGGAAAAGATTTGGCTCAAGCCCGGTGATGAGGTAACAATCGAGATCGCAGGCTTGGGACGGCTCACGAATACTATGGTTGCGTCCGTGGGATGATATTTGGAAAGAAGGATGCAATGACCCAATTAATGGAAACAGATCTGATCGCCCGGATTGAGCAACTGGCAGTGCCACGCGGACAGTTGGCTCTCTGGTCACTTGGTCAATCGGGTTTCGTGATCAAGGGAGGCTCGACCATCGCTTATATCGATCCGTACCTTTCTGACTCTGCCATTGGTGCCCCGCGGCGCTTTCCCATCCCCATTGATCCAGCAAGGGTTCAGCATGCAGACGTGGTATTTGCTACACACGAGCATTTGGATCATGCGGACGGACCCACGCTTGGCCCTCTGATGGCCGCGTCACCGCAAGCCATGCTGATCACTTCTCCACAGGGACGAGAGATCGCCCTACAGGTAGACGTCTCAGCCGAGCGAATTATTGTGCCGCGTGTGGGTGAACGGGCGGAGTTGGCTGACTTGGCATACACCGCAGTCCCAGCCGCGCATGGGGCGAGTGCGCTGGCAGGTCCTCGCTATGTGTATGAAGATGATGGGGATGGGCATGCACGCTGGATGGGTTTCCTGATCGAGTGCAACGGCGTAACGTTGTACCACTCTGGAGATACAGTCCTCATTCCGGAACTGCTCATGGCGCTCCAAGATAAACAGATTGATATAGCAATTCTGCCGATCAATGGGCGCGACTTCTTCCGGGAGCAAAAGGAAATTGTCGGCAACCTGTGGCCGGGTGAGGCAGTCGAATTGGCAGTTGCGCTGCAGGCAAAGGTGCTGCTCGGTTGCCACAACGATCTGTTCGACGCGAACCGCGTCAATCCTGGCATGCTCTTCGACGAATTGGATCGGCGGGCACCCTGGCAGCGCGGTCATCTGTTGCAGCCCGGAGAACTGTACCTGTATGCTGGTTAGTATCTTTGGGCGGCATCAAGCCCTGATCTTGGTTGTTAAAACAACAACAGGCGGAAGTTAATTTCCGCCTGTTGTAATTAGAGCAATTGGACTAACCTACAACTGATGGCCTAAATTTGTAACCGTACACGATCAACCCGCGCTCATCACCGTCATTGCGCATCTTGCGGGTAACCATCTCGACAGGCATGCCGATTTCCACAGCGCTGTTGTCCACATCTGTTAACTGGGCGGTGACCAGAGGGCCTTCATCCAGCTTGACCAGCGCCACGGTATAAGGAGCGGTGCTGTCGAAGCCGCTGGGGGCTTCATAGATCGTGGTGTACGAATACACTTCGCCTTTGCCGCTAAAGGTGTATAGATCCTTGGCTTCGTCGCCACAGTTTGGGCAAACGTCACGCGGGGGGAAAATCTTATAATCGCAGTGGGGGCAGACCTCACCGACCAGCCCATAGCGTTGTTTCTTAAGTCTCCAGTGTCTTGGGATTTCCATAGAATAAGTTCCTTTCTGCAACCCTCATTCTATGTGAAAAAACTCTCAAAGACTATCAGCCTCCAGCCCTTGCAGGAGTGTAAGGGAAAACTGCTAGCTTTTGCGAGTCAGGGCATGCAGAAGAATCAAGCCTAACCCCAGAAAAAGCGGTACGAATCCCCCCAGCATCCAGGGACCCAGATAAAGCGGATAGTCATAACCGGCGACAAAGCCAATCGGGTAGAGTCCAACGGACAGTGCCAGCCCGAGCGCCGTGATCAGGATCCCCCAGCGCAGGAGCCCGTTCCCGGGCTTCGCCTCGGGGCGTGGTAAACCTTTCTCTGCCAGCGCGATCGTTTCCCTGTAATTTATATAACGGAGGAAGGCAAGAAAACCAAAGATGATGGCAAGGGAGCCGACGACAGCGAAGCAGGGAATGAGATCGCTCATGCGAAGTCCTTTTCCGCTGATCATAGCATAAAACGAAGACCGCCACACCATGTGCGGCGGTCTTCGTTTCTCATCCAAACTTACTGGCTGGCGTGAATGGTCACACTTCCACTGCTGGTCTGGGCGGTAAACTGGTCGCCACCGCCGTTGATGCTGCCGACGACTTGATCTCCATCGGAATTGGCGTCCCCATTCAAGGTCACCGTGATGGGCAGATCTGATCTGATGCTGCCGAAGTCTGTGGAGAGGTCCACATCCAGCTCTGAGTCCGCGGGCAGGGTCAGGTCAATTTCACCAAAGTCCGAGCCAACCAGGTGTGGACCCGCCCCCAGGGAGCCGCTGAATTCTACAGAGCCACTGTTGGTTTTAAGATCCAGTGTCGCCGACTGGGCATTCGTAATTGTGATGCTGCCGAAATCGGTATGTACTTTGAGTTTTCCTTTGGCGCCGTCCACGGTGATCGAACCGCTGTTGGTGTCCAGGTCATAAGAGGAAGCTGATGCCTGTTCCAGCTCGATCTCCCCAAAGTCATCCAGCACTCTGATTTCGCCGCTGACCCGGATCTTCACCAGGGATACTCTGCCGCTGTTGGTTTCGATAGCGAGCGAACCGCCGGAGCCATTCTCAAAGGTTGTGTCGCCGAAGTCAGTCTGTGTATGGATATCCCCGGTCGCCCGTACATCCTCCAGGGTAATTCTTCCGCTGTTCGAATCCAGTGTGACGTGATTGCCGCTTGCATTCCTGAGAGTGATCGTGCCAAAATCGGAGTGGAGAGCGATGTCTTCCTTACCAGCCTGGATGGACGTGGCAGATACTTCTCCGCTGTTGTTTGACACGGATAAGGCGCCTTCGAGGTTTTCGAGCGTGATCGCGCCAAAATCGTTGGCGATGTCTGTATTTCCGGTCACGTCCATCACGCTGACTTCGCCAGCACTATTCTCAATATGGACGGCCGTCTCCGTAGGAACCGTGACGATGAAATCCACCGTGTTGATCTTATTATTGAAGTTCACGGACTTTGGCAGTTCATATTTGAGGGTCACCGTGTTCCCGGTCTGTTCGATGGTGTATTTGATGGTTTTCACTTCCTCGTCTGCCCGAGACTGGGTCGAGTCATAAGCGGTCTTAACCACCCGAACCTGCACCGTCTCGACTTCTGCTCCTGTGATGGTGACATCCCCTGCACTACTCGTTATTTGCAGGGATACGGGTTTTTCTGCGTTCACCTCCAGCGTTTTGTTTTCCTCCAGCTCCGAGGAGACATTGCGTACCTCGAACGGGTTGTTGGTCGGAAAACCGCCATCTAAACCAAAAATGATCACGGCACCAATGCCCAGGCATACAAACACCAGCGCGGCTACGAGAAGGCTGATTACAATCGGTCTTTTCATTTTTCTTTCCCTTCGTGTATGATGTTCTCACTTCGTTTGACAGGCAAGGGACGAAAAAGTTTCAGGAGGGACGTAGACAAGTACACAAGTAAGCAGGGAAACATCCT
Source organism: Anaerolineales bacterium (assembly GCA_035248745.1). Lineage (GTDB taxonomy): Bacteria > Chloroflexota > Anaerolineae > Anaerolineales > Villigracilaceae > Defluviilinea. Next base: position 3,943 of record DATFHE010000318.1, read on the forward strand.
GTCGACATGTGTACCTGTCTACCTGTGTACATCTATTACCTTGAAACTTTTCCCCATTTCCCCTGTCTAACCGCATAGAGACCTCATGCCAGATCCGGAACAACATCTCATCCAGCGCGCCCAGAAAGGCGACTCGGAAGCCTTCGCTGCGCTGGTGACGGAACATCAACGCTATGTGTACAACCTGGCTCTGCGCATCCTGCAAAACGAAGAAGAGGCGCTCGATCTGGCACAGGAGACGTTCGTGCGTGCCTGGACGGCTCTCCCCAACTTCCGCCGGCAGTCCCAGTTTCGTACCTGGCTATACCGCATCGTGACTAACCTCTGCTACAACCGCCTGCCCCATTTGCGCCGGTCCCTGACCGAGCTGGGCGACGATGTGATTGCCGAGCTGCCCGAGACTGACCTCACATTCGGGGATCCCTCACACGGAGTCGAGGCTCGTGAGCTGCGATCCTATCTCCACCGAGCCATCGACCAGCTTGATGAAAACTATCGTCTGCTCCTCTTTTTGCGGTATCAGAGCGAGCTCCCGTATGACGAGATCGCCACAATGCTTAACCTGCCGTTAGGCACGGTGAAGACTGGTCTCTTCCGTGCCAAAGAACAATTGCGCCGTGCGCTGGAAATCTATCAGGAGCCCTTATGGACAATTCCTTAACGCCCGAAACGCAGAATCTTGCGATCGAGGATGCCCTTCATACGTATCTCATAATGCCCATGCCGCGCGATCTCAGCGTGGATGTGCGATTTCGTATCCAAACGCTTCCTGCACCACGGCCCTTCCGCCTGACGTGGACGGATTTGACACTGAGCATGATCCTTGCACTGTGCATTGGCGCGGTCTGGTTTAGCGTACAAAATCTGCCTCCGCTGGTCGTCGCGCAAATACGCAAGGAAAGTATTCTCCTGTACCAGCAGGTCATTGTGAATGCACGCTGGCTGGCTCCCATGCTTGCCTTTAGCCTTGCGGGATTCTTTGCTGCTCTCTCCATCCCTACCCTGAGACGGGAACTCATGAAGTAGCGCAATCCTTTTGCATGGGCACGGGGGATAGACAAATCATAATATAATGACGGTGGTTGAGAGTGTCTTCCGTCGATGAAAATCCTATTACTGAATCAAGCCTTTGTCTCGCCAGATGAGCCAGGTCA